>CAYVWW010000063.1:0-6650 GCA_964455605.1 uncultured Actinomycetota bacterium
AGCATTTCCTCGGTAAGGAAAAGGTCATCGGTTCAAGTCCGATCGCGGGCTCCAGTGTTATTTACCAGCTATTTTAATACGGCAATTCTTTTAACGTAAATCTTCTATAATATAAATTCACTATGTTCCCGGATGAGTAGATGAAATTGCACTTAATTTTATAAGTGGGATAATTTATGTATGGGATATTAATAGGGTTGAAGTCCTGTTAATAATTATAAAAATTTATAATTATGTTAAGATAAATTTGCGAGGTATATAAAATAATATGTATATTAAAGTATTTAAATTTGTATGGCTTGTATTAATAATAATTGTTTTATATAATATTTTTGTAATTCTATAATAATAATATAAATATTTATGCTTTAGGAGTCCTGATATGTATAGAAAAAGCGTAGGATTTAAGGACTTAAAAGAAGACCTTGAAGAAAAAAGCAGCAGTTTCAAAGGTCTAAAAGCTAGAAGACCCGTATGGGAGACTAATAATAAAAAACGGAGAGAACTTGCCGAAAGGTTAAAAGAGATTGTAATAGAATTAGATGAAAACGGGAAAATTATCTATTGCAATAATAAAGCGATAGAATATACAGGTTATGCAAGAGAAGAAATAGAGGGGTCAAACGTTATAAATTTTGTAGTTGAAGGGGACAAAAAAAAGATTATAAATAATTTTCTTGGGATGATTGAAGGAAAAGAGCTAACGAGATCACTTTATGTTATAAAAAGAAAAGACGGCTCTACTTTTCCTGCTATAACCTACCCTGATTATATCCTGGACGATGATAGAAATATAGCTGGCATAAGAGAGATTATTGTAGATGTGTCCAGCATTAAAGAAGCTAAGGAAAAGTTAAAGGAAAGTGAAGAAAATTACCGTTCATTGTTTGAGAATTCCCTTGACGGAGTATACAGGACAACACCTGAGGGCAAGTACTTAGACGCAAACCCCGCTCTTGTAAGGATGCTTGGATACGACAGCAAAGAAGAGCTTTTAAAGATAGATATACCTACACAATTATATGTCAGGAAAGAAGACAGACCGGGTCCGGATGAAAGAAATAAAATCTTTGAAACCCGGCTTAAGAAAAAAGATGGTTCCCCGATTACGGTGGAGATTAATCCAAGGGTAATTTATAAGGAAGGCAGGCCTGCCTACTACGAAGGGATAGTAAGAGATATAACCCATCGGAAGATTGCAGAAGAAAAAATCAAAGAAACCAACAGGAAATTAAAAAAGACTTTAAGCGATACTATCAGTATGCTTGCTTCGATAGTGGAAGTAAAGGACCCATATACCTCGGGGCATCAAAAGAGGGTATCACAGCTTGCTACCGCTATTGCTAAAGAAATGGGGTTGGATAAAGATAAGGTGGAATCCATAAAAGTAGCAGCCCAGGTTCATGATATAGGAAAAATCAACCTCCCTGAATCCATACTGACAAGGCCGGGGAAATTATCTGAAATAGAATTTGATATGATTAAAACACATTCACAGCTTGGGCACGACATGATAAAAAGGATAGAGTTCCCGTGGCCTATTGCAAAATTTATATTACAGCATCATGAGAGAATTGACGGTTCGGGTTACCCCAATGGTCTTATGGGCGATGAAATTTGTCTTGAAGCAAAGATACTCGGAGTATCTGACGTAGTTGAGGCCATGTCTTCCCACAGGCCCTACAGGCCTGCTCTTGGTATCGGTAAAGCTCTTGAAGAGATTAATAAAAATAAGGGCAAACTGTATGAACCGGCTGTTGTCGATGCATGCAACAGAGTATTTAAAAATAAGAAATTCAAGTTCGAAGACGATTTTAGGCCTCATTTGTAATCCACGATTTCAGTCATATCTGTGAACCGGTAAGGCGCAGATTCAAAAGAATTATAATTAAAATCTTCAAGAAGCTCGTAGTCTTCGCCGAAGCATGTATTGAATATGGCTCTGAAAGTATTAACTGGAGTAATAGTATCATAAAAAAGGTCGTATTCGCTTTCAGGGGTATGCACCGCGTAAAGTATTCTAAATCCTTCTTTAAACATATCGTCGGTAGGATATTGGCCTTCTATGAATGTATTGCGGGAACCATGGTCCGCCTGCAAAATTATTACCGGTGGACTCTCTGATTCGGCGAGTATCTCGCTTACAAGATTTTTAATTTCCTTGTTAATATAGATTAACTGATTCAAGTAATACTCCTTTTGTTCGGAGCCCCAGTTGTTCATGTCAAAGTCCGCTGCTGGAACAGCGTTACCTTCTCTGTCAAATAAGTATGGAGGGTGAGGGCACACTATGTGTGAAAAGGTAAATTTTTTACCTTCGATTTCGTTTACGTCAGCCAGTCCCTTAAAAGTATTTAAAACTCTGCTCCTGCCGACATCCTGGAAAAATTTCTTTTCGAAGGCATCCAGTGCGGTGGTCCGTATAAGAAGGGTGTTGAATTCATTCCACCTGGTATGGCTTATGGCTACGTTTAAATCTGCATTCTTGTTATAGTTTGTCGGGCCCCAGCCGGAGCTGAAATGTATAAATTTATATCCTTTTGATTTTAAATATCTCACAACTTCATTGTCTTCAATCATTTGATAAGGTACGGACCTGTCATTCGAATCTACGCCAACTGTTTCGCTAAGATAATTTACATATTCCATATTTAGTGAAGACGACATGGAAAGGAAAGAGTTAGGGTAATTGCTTGTGCTTCTGGATGCTACGAAAAAATTGTTATCCCTTAGGAAATTATCAAGATCACTATTGTCGTAGCCGTAAAACTCTTTTAAGGTATTAGAGCTTGCGTAGCCATCTAAAATAATGTAATAGATATCAGGGAGGTTTTCATCCTGGCTGGATGCGTCATAAACCTCGTCGCTGGTGGACGCATAATCTTTGGAATCATTTAAATTAATTGTTTTTATTTTAGAAACTCCTATAGAAATTAAAGGGATAATGACAAGAATAATTGCTATTACATTTAAAAACTTAGTTAAATTCCCAAGCTCCCTGCGTGTCTTTATGAGAAGCCAGACAGCAATTATGAATACCAGTCCGAATGCTATCATCAGGTATCTGTGCCTGCCTATTAAAAAATCGCCTATTTTAAACTCTTTAATTAATTCATAAACGTGTCCATAGGAAAAGAATAAAATCAAAATAACTGAAGTAACGGCCCCTGCTTTTTCGATATCCCGTCTTAAAAATAGCCAGAGTACGGTAAGAATTAATGCTGTGGCAGCCAGTATGACAGCCGAGGGTAGAAGTGTTTCGGGGAATTTTAGCTGGCCTATGTTATGGGAGTAAAGGAAAAGTACCGGGAATAAGCCGAACAGGAAAGGATGTATTATAATATTTTTTTTCAATTTAATTTTCCTTCTTTAGCATTAAATATAAAATTCTTTTTGAGCCGATTATTTTTTCTGCCCTTATTATATTAAAAGCTTTACTAAATTCTTTTTCAAAATTGTTTTTATCGTAATTTGTAAAAATATCTTTTCTTGTAGATAGCAGTCTCTGGACCTGCGAGTCATCTTTTGGGATAAACTCTATGATTAGCCATTTGCATATGGAGCTAAAAAAGTCTACCAGCCTGGAGAAAGGAAGGTTGTTGGAAATGGCGAGGTGATGGACCAGAGCGAGGGCTAAAGCAGTGTCTGCCGGTCCCCTGTTAATAAGGGACATCCTTTCACTGTTTTCCCAGCCGATTGCAGGGCTGGGATTTGTTAAATCAAGCAGAAGAGGCAGGATACTTTTTTCATTATTGCTGGTACCTGTTAAATAATTTTTTTCTACAGCGGCATTATCAACATCAAATGATATGGTATAGATTCCCCTGTCACTTGCAATCCGGCTGAATAACCCGTCATTCGCCCCCAGATCCCACAGTATATTCGTTCTCGTTTCTGAAAGCATTGTTGAGATAATATCTTTTTTATGCTGAAGAGCTTCTGCAGAGTAGTTCGTATCATCGTAGTAATCAGCCCATTCAGTGCCGGCAGCATGATATTTCATTTTTTTTATAGTTGATTCAAGGCTGTCTATAAGTCCCAGAAATGAAGTTCTGCTGATTTTATGGTTATCCATTTTTACTTTTTTGTCTGCAAAATATTTTTGGCTTTTAGCATGAAGGTGAATGTGTGAAAGAATACCGGCATTTAAACTGGTGCGGGAGGGGAGAAGCAAGCTTGCAAGGTCAAGTGGGATTCCATCAATATACACACGCAGTAGCTGGCTTAACCTTATATCAGTGTAGCTCATAAGGGCAAGCGGCGCGAGGAAGTGCTGGCAGGCCTGTCTGTAGGCGATCCAGCTCTGACCCTCCTTATATTTTTCAAATGAGAGAGTATCGATGAGTATCGGTCTACAATCCTTGAACTGGATATTATAGGCGCTGCAGTCTTTTAAAGTCATTCCAAATTCCATGGATATTTTTTGTATTTGAAAGGTAGCAAGCGCGGCATCCTTTAACTGGCTGAAGCACCATTCATAGGGATATGATATAAACGGTATCGGGTCGGGCCTGATTATTTTATATGTTTCTTCGGGTTCCGGAGATTCAGTTTCGGCTTCTTCATGCTTTATTAAAAGTTTCTTCGAGGTGAGTGCTTCATATAAACCTGAATTCATGAGATGGTCATAATTATCCCTGTAATAGTTATTCACCTGACGATATAAAACGCCATCCTTATGGTAAAGAAATCCACTCGGGTCCCTGAAAGACCCGGGAATATATTGTTCATTTATTCTTGTCACTTCTATTTACTCTGGAGTTAAGGTTTTTAAAAAAGTGGTAGATTTTACGCCAGAATATTTTTATTCCAAAAGCGCCGCCCAGTGCAATGGCAATGATTATCTGGATTATATAACTTCCGCTCCCTGCATCAAGATATGCGAAAATTCTTTTAGGGAAGGCGAGGCTATAAAGTAAAAAAGCGCCTGATACTGTAAGGAAGATTTTAAGATATTTCATATTTTGCCCGTCTTTCTTATGGCCGTTAAATTAATTATCGTTATTGAAGGAATATCCATTCTTTTAAATTCCAGATAAGAAAAATTTTCTTAAAATATTTTTGAATTATTATACAGGATATATAAGAAATTGTCATAATTGTATAAGTTTTCAGATATTTTTTTAACCATTATGGATTTCTAAGGCAGATTTTTTATTTTGATAAAAATTGCCGAATAAATGAGCAGAATAGTAAAACTATAATTGACAGGGAAATCCATCTTTTATAAAATTTATCACTGCTTTAAAAATAATAAAAATTCACTATAATTAATTTAACCATATAAGGTTTTTTGTGGCGGTGTAGCTCAGAGGTTAGAGCGCACGGTTCATACCCGTGATGTCATTGGTTCAAATCCAATCACCGCTACCAGGTTTTATAAACTTTTAACCAGAGAAAGGATATATTATGGCTAAGGAAAAATTTGAAAGAACAAAGCCACATATAAACATAGGGACCATAGGCCATGTGGACCATGGAAAAACAACACTTACTTCGGCAATAACCAGGTGCCTTAAGCACTCTGGAATGGGCTCGGTGGAGGAACGTTCATTTGACTCCATTGACGCAGCTCCCGAGGAAAAGGAAAGAGGAATAACCATTGCAATTGCCCATGTGGAATACGAGACAGCAAACCGACACTATGCCCATGTTGACTGCCCCGGCCATGCGGACTATGTAAAGAACATGATTACCGGCGCAGCCCAGATGGATGGAGCCATACTGGTAGTATCTGCAGCAGACGGGCCGATGCCCCAGACAAGGGAGCATATACTTCTTGCCCGTCAGGTAGGTGTCCCGTACATGGTAGTATTTTTAAATAAAACGGATATGGTAGATGACCCTGAGCTTATAGAGCTGGTAGAGATGGAAGTAAGGGACCTTCTTAAGGAATATGAATTCCCTGGGGATGAAATACCTATAGTAAAAGGCTCAGCTCTCAAGGCAATGAATTGCGAGTTTAAAGAAGGGCAGGAATGTCCTGAATGTAAAGCCATCATGGAACTTATGGAACAGGTGGATTCATACATTAAAACTCCCCAGAGGGACGTAGACAAACCTTTCCTTATGCCAATAGAAGATATATTTTCCATTACCGGCCGTGGTACGGTAGTTACCGGTAGAGTGGAAAGAGGCAAAATTTCCATCCAGGATACAGTTGACATAGTTGGTATAAGGCCTAAGATACAGAAGACAGTAATAACAGGAGTGGAGATGTTCAGGAAACTTCTGGATGAAGCCCAGGCAGGAGACAATGTAGGGCTTCTGTTAAGGGGCATACAGAAGGAAGATGTGGAAAGAGGACAGGTTGTTGCAAAACCAGGAAGCATTACGCCACACTTTCATTTTAAAGCCCAGGTATATGTTCTTTCCAAGGATGAAGGCGGAAGGCATACTCCTTTCTTTAATGGATACAGGCCCCAGTTTTATTTCAGGACCACTGATGTTACCGGGACAGTAGCACTTGAAGAAGGCGTGGAGATGGTAATGCCAGGTGATAATACTGAAATGGAGATAAACCTTATATCCCCCATAGCTATGGAGGAAGGACAGAGGTTTGCTATCCGTGAAGGTGGAAGGACTATTGGCGCAGGTAGCGTTACGAAGATAATGGAGTAATTATATAAGGGGAAGAAATAAAGAGGCAG
>CAYVWW010000064.1:0-3343 GCA_964455605.1 uncultured Actinomycetota bacterium
CCGCGCTTCCACACAATTATATTTCTATAGCTAACACCTGCAAAAAAAGATACCTCACCTGTCCCGAGATTTTTACCGACATGCTCTATTAATTTCCTTGCTTCACCAGTTGTAATTTCCCCTGCGCTGTAGTCAACCATAACCCTGTCCGCATAATTTTTATCATCAGACAGTGTAACCAGATTGCACCTGAACGAAATATCGTCTTTGGAAAGACTTATGCCAAGATTAACAGCTTCAAGTGATGACCTGCCGGTATAATATTTTTGGGGGTCATAACCCATTACGGAGAGATTCGCAACATCGCTTCCGGGAGCCATCCCGTCAGGTACAGTCTTTACAAGCCCCATCTCGCTTTTTCTGGCTATTTTCTTTAGTGAAGGGGCTTCCGCATACTCAAGAGGTGTTTTTCCGCCAAGCTCATCCAGCCTGTAGTCCGCTACGCCGTCCATAAGTATTATTATATATTTCATAAAACCCCTGCTTCTTCCTTTTTAGTAACGATTAATCAGGACTTTCTGATTATGGCAAATAAGATAACATTTTTATTAAAGCTTTTACAGTCCCAGAATATCTGAGATTACATCTTTCATTTCATTGGAATTGCATATAGCAGAATGGAGTATTTCTTTTTCCCTCAGGCTTTTTATCGTTCCCGGAACTTCCAGCCCTGAAATACCCGATAGCACATCCAGTAATGAGAATTCATCCATACCAGCATATTTACTATCGATAGCGGCACAAACACTGCCCGGGAATTTAAAGGGGCTCGCAGTCGAAGCTATAACCGTTTTCGTATCATCCCCGCTATCCTTAAGATATTTCTGATAAACATTGTAACCAACTGAGGTATGCGTATCTATAAGATAGCCAAAATTTGAAAAGACATATTTTATAGTCTTAAATGTCTCACTATCGGTAGCAAAACCGCCATAAAAATCCGCCATCCCTTTTTTCATGCCATCCGTAATTTTGAATTTCCCCTTCCGGTTAAGCCCGGCCATAAGGTCACCGATAATTTTGCTGCTTCTCCCGGAAATGTCATAAAGCAGGCGTTCAAGGTTACTTGAAACAAGGATATCCATGGCCGGTGAACTCGTTGCAATCAGTTTCCTCTTTCTGTCGTATATACCGGTTTTTATAAAATCATAAAGTACGTTATTAGTATTTGAAGCGCATATGAGCTTATTTACCGGAAGGCCCATTTTTTTAGAGTAATAAGCCGCAAGTATATTCCCGAAGTTTCCCGTAGGAACGACTATATTTATTGCTTCTCCCTTTTTTAATTTGCCTGACTCCCTTAATTTCACATAGGCATATATATAATAAACTACCTGGGGGACCAACCTTCCTATGTTAATAGAATTTGCTGAAGAAAATATATAACCTTCTTTATCCAGAATCCTGTTAAAAGATTCGTCAGAAAAAATTTCCTTTACCCCTCTCTGCGTATCATCGAAGTCCCCCCTGACACCCACCACGTACGTATTATCTCCCTCCTGTGTCCTCATATGTCTTTCCTGTATCTTGCTTACGCCACCATGGGGGTAAAACACGATTATTTTAATCCCTTCGACACCGGCAAAACCTGCGAGTGCCGCCTTGCCAGTATCGCCTGAAGTTGCGGTAAGTATTACTATTTCCTTATTTATATTATTTTTACTTACGGCTACCTTTAACAAATGCGGGAGTATGGAGAGGGCAATATCCTTGAAAGCAAGGGTTTCGCCGTGAAATAGTTCAAGGAAAAAAACACCGCCTTTTTCCTGAATCGGTACAATCCCTGGATTATCGAACTTGCTATCATAAGCCTTATTAATGCAATACCTGAGTTCATCTTCAGTATAATCGGTAAAAAACTTCCCTATTACCAGTGATGCGATATCCCTGTAATCCAGCTTGAAAAAATCTTCAAAAGGGCGGCCCAGTAACGGTATTTCTTCAGGTATGTAGAGTCCCCCGTCAGCAGCAATACCTCTTATGATAGCTCTTGAAGATTCAACCCTGCTTTCGAGCCCGCGGGTGCTCTTGTAATACATGCTTATTTTTCTCCTTAAATATTAGGTTCCCGCTAATCCAGATCTTCTACCCTGATAATACTCAGGACCTTACCGACTACATCAAGATTGGATATTTCTTTTATAGACTTATACAGATTTTTATTGACTACTTCGTGGGTTATGAATATCAGTCTTGCACTTTTTCCCTTATCTGTCTGCTTCTGGACCATTGAGTTGATGCTTACGCTATTTTCCCCGAATACCTCGGCAATTTTTGCCAGGACCCCGGGCCTGTCAACTACTTCCATAAGGATATAAAACTTATTTTTAGTATCATCTATTGATTTGAACTTCTTTTTCGTGAAACAGCTGGATCCATAAATCACGCCTTTCTTTTCCCGGTCAAAATTACGCGCAATTTTAAGAACATCACCTGCTATCGAACTTGCAGTAGGCCTATCTCCTGCTCCCCTGCCATAGCTCATCATCTCGCCGATATAATTACCATAAATATACACGGCATTGAAAGTATCTTCAATCGAGGCAAGGATATGACTGACAGGAACAAGTGCGGGATGAACCCTGACGCTAATTTCTCCATTTTCTTCTGTCCCTATTGCAAGGAGTTTTATCCTGTAACCCATATCCATAGCATTTTTTATATCATCATGAAGAATGTTTGTTATCCCTTCCTTATATACGTCATCCAGACAAACCCGAGAGTTAAACGATATGGAACTTAATATTGCCAGCTTACAGGCAGCATCATAACCTTCAATATCGGATGAGGGGTTCGCTTTTTCTGCGTACCCGAGGTCCTGCGCCTGCCTGAGAGCATCATCAAAAGACAGGTCATCTTTCTCCATCCGTGTAAGTATATAATTCGTGGTTCCGTTAACTATTCCTACAATTTTATATATATTGTTTGAAGCCAGAGATGACTTTAAGGGACCTATTATCGGTATACCCCCTCCAACGCTTGCCTCAAAAAGTATATCTACATTATTCCTCTCGGCAACTTCCATAAGCTCCTCGCCTTTATTAGCCATAAGGTCTTTGTTGGCAGTTACCACATATTTACCTGCATTTAAGGCACTTTTTACATATTCATATGCAGGATTTATTCCACCAATTAGCTCTATTACGATATCGATATCTTTATCCCTGATAACATCTTCTGCATTATCGGTTACCTTCGCGCTATTCAGACTCTTCGCAGGTGAACTTTTTATTTTCTTTAAATCCTTCTCAGCAATTCTTGTAATATTTATGTTCTTATTTATTTTTTCTGCCAGATAGCTTTTTTGCTCCTGGATAAGAGAGAAAACGCCACTTGCGATATA
>CAYVWW010000064.1:3353-6649 GCA_964455605.1 uncultured Actinomycetota bacterium
CCGAAACCAATCATTCCAACATTGATATCTTCCCTTTTTTCATTTTTACTTTTCATATAGCTTACCATCTCCTATCACCAGATCCTTATAACTTTGCCTTTTTTTCCATAGCCAGCTTTTCCCATCTTCCACTGCGACCACCGCATTTCTTGGCTGGCCGTTATAATTGCTGGACATTGAATAACAATAAGCACCTGTGCTCGCTACGAATAAAAAATCACCACCTGATGCTACCGGTAATTCTATATCGTCTATTATTACATCACCGCTCTCACAATGTTTACCCACTATCGAGTAACGCATCTTTTTAACTTCATTTTTATTATCGGAATTGCTCTTATCCTGCATCCTATTTGCGATATAAGCGCTGAATTTAGCATGGTAGAGCATCGGCCTTATATTATCGGACATTCCGCCATCTACCAGGATGTATCTCTTTAACCCGTTCATTTCCTTAATTGAACCTATCCTGTATAGCGTAATGCCCGCATTCCCTACTATTGACCTTCCGGGCTCAAGATACAGTTTATCAAGTTTAATATCGAATTTCTTCTGGTATTTAACAGCGGCATCATGAACCAGCTCAGCCAGGTCTTTAATATCTGATGGCTTATCATCCTCCGTATATTGTATACCCAGGCCGCCTCCGATATCTATCCCCGTTACCGATGTCCCGGTTTCATCCATGATGTCCCTTAAAAACTTAACCATAACTTCTACAAGCTTTTTATAGCAAGATATATTAAATATCTGGGAACCTATATGGGCGTGGATCCCTGCAATCTCAAGCTGGCTGTACTGCCCTGCCATCTTAACAGCTTCCATAGCAGTCCCGTCCTGTATGCTAAAGCCAAACTTTGAATCCGGCTTTCCTGTCTGTATGTATTCATGGGTATCAGCCTTAATTCCCGGACTCAGCCTCAGCATAATTTTTTGCCTTATATTGTTTTCCCAGCATAATTTACCAAGGTTTCCGAGTTCTTCGAAATTATCCACCATGAAATACCCTACCCCGCTCTCAACACCATATCGTATTTCTTCCATGGATTTATTGTTTCCATCGAAATAAATCCTTTCAGCGGGGAAACCACTGTTAAGCGCAATATAAAGCTCCCCTCCGGTAGAAACATCCAGCCCAAAACCCTGCTCGTTAATAAGCTGGAACATTGCGGTACAGGCGAATGCTTTAGCAGCATAAATGATGCCTGTATCGATATCGGGGAAATTAAAACTATCCCTGTATCTATTGCACTGGTTCTTTATAGTAGCTATATCTACGATATAAAGTGGTGTTCCATACTTTTCCCCCAGCTCCGTTACATCGTTACCGGCTACTAATAGATGTCCCTTATCATTAATTTCTGAAGTTTCTGGAAGAATCATTCGTCCCTCTTTTTTAACTTTAATAATAAAAAATTTTCTTATCTTCTCAGATATAAAACTAATTAAATTATTTAATCAAATATTTATCAAGATTAATTTTTATATCACATTTTTTCCGGAGCATTAATTTCAAGCAGGTTTAAGGCGTTTTCAAGAACCTGCCTGACCAGCATAATCAAAACGAATCTATCTATATCAACTGCAGGCTTATCATTATTACCATCTACTACCTTAAAATTATTATAAAAATAATGAAATTCCGATGCCAGTCTGTACAGGTATTGCGTAACAATATGCGGCGCATTATTCCTGCAGCTCATATTTACCATATCCGGGTAAAGAATCAATATTTTTGCTAATTTTCTTTCGGACTCATTTTTAAAAACTAATTTTGATGTATCAAATCCATCAAGAGAAAATTTATCAATATCAAGGTTATCCGGACCGACTTCCTTTAACTTTTTAATGATGCTTTCAATCCTGGCATGCGCATACTGAACATAAAAAACCGGATTTTGATTGGACTTCTGTTTTGCGAGATCTATATCAAAATCCATAGGGGTGTCCATCGAGCTCATGCTGAAAAAATACCTCACTGCATCTTTTCCGACTTCTTGAATCAAATCCCTTAAAGAATAGATCTTCCCTTTTCTTCGGGACATCTTTACGGCATGCCCCTTACTCACTATATTAACCAGCTGGCCTATAAGTATCACCATCTTATCTTCTCCAAGGCCAAGTGCCCTTACAATCGCTACCAGTCTATCCACATAACCATGGTGGTCGGCTCCAAGGATATATATTACACTGTCATATCCCCTTCTTATTTTATTTATCAGATACATTATATCCGAAGCGAAATAGGTAGGATTACCATCTCTTCTTACCAGAACCCTATCCCTATCATCCGCATAACGCGAAGCCCTGAACCATAGTGCATCATCTTTGTAATAAACCGCATCTCTGCTCTTTAAATCCTCCATTACTTTATCGAAATTGGAATTTTCATAAAGCGAGCTTTCATAAAACCAGCTGTCAAACTCTACTCCCATTAACGACAGGGTTTCAGATATATATGAAATCATAACGCTTACTATCTCTTTCTTGAAAGCTTCACTATCTACTTCCTTCTCTCCATCCTTTACAATCAAAAACCTGTCGTTGTGTTTTTCTATAATTTTATCAACAGCCATCGACACGGTCTCTTCAGGATAACCTTCCGGAGGGTAATCCGTATTCCTGCCGAAATGTTTCAGATAAATGCATCTTGCGCACTCACTGAATTTTTCAACCTGGGTACCATAATCATTTACATAATACTCCCTGCAAACTTTATAACCATTTGCTTCATAAATATTTGCCAGGCTATCCCCCAGAGCTCCCCATCTTCCATGCCCGATATGAAGTTTTCCCGTAGGATTTGAACTCACATATTCCAGCTGAACGCTCTTCCCGCTTCCGCTATTATTAAATCCAAATTTTTCCTTTTCTATTATTATGTCACCGAGGGATTTTTTTATAAAAGAATCTTTAAGCTTGAAGTTAATAAAACCAGGCTTTGCGACACTTATCCTGTCAACCTGGTCACATCTGGCGGTAATCTCTTTTTCAAGTTCCCCGGCAATATCCATTGGATTTTTTTTCAGGAAACTCGCAAGTACCATAGCTGCATTCGTTGAGAAGTCACCAAACTTTTCGTTATTCGGCTCTTCAACAACTAATTTGTCAAGGTCAGCTACAACATTAATATGATTTTTAACAGTTTCTAAGATTTTTCCCTTAAGACTGCCTATTATCAATTTATGCCTTTCTGCACTTAATTACTTTTCATTTATCCGATACATTTATGAATATCATTGGAGCCGATGACCGGACTTGAACCGATAACCTGCTCATTACGAATGAGCTGCTCT
>CAYVWW010000065.1:0-6341 GCA_964455605.1 uncultured Actinomycetota bacterium
CAATTATCTAATATACTCGACTGAAGTAAGAAACAGGCCTTTTGCCGGCGCTATCTTCCCTGCCAGATTCCTATCCCTTTTTCTTAATGCTTCCACAATACTTGCAAGCTCCCTCTGACCACTTCCTACCTCAAGTACGGTCCCGACTATAATCCTGACCATGTTGTACAAAAAAGAGTTTGCCACAATCTTAAAAACAATCAAGCCATCCTTTTTCTTTACTACGGTAAATTTGAAAACCTCCCTCACCGTATTACCGCTGATGCGCTCGGGATTACAAAAAGAGCCAAAATCCTTTGTGCCTTCAAATATCTTCGCGGCTTTCTTCATGAGCCTGATATTCAGTTCTTTGTTTATAAGAATGCTGTATTTTTTCAAAAAAACACTCTGATAATCTTTATTCACTACAAAATAACTATATTCCCTTGATGCCGCATCCTTTCTTGCATCAAAATAAGAGGGCACTTTTTTAATTTCTTTAATTACTATATCCTGGGGGAGCATATTGTTTACCGACCACTTAATTCTATAAATATCAAGGTCCTCTGCAATTGTAAAATTTATCACCTGACCTGTGGCATGGACCCCCGCATCAGTTCTACCCGCATATTTCAAGTCAATCTTTTCATTAAGTATTTTCGTAAAAACTGCTTCCAGCTGCCCCTGTATAGTATTAACTCCTCCTGGCTGCGCCTGAAAACCGCTGTAGTTCGTCCCATCATATTCAATGACAGCCATATAGTTACTTATCATATCATGCAGTTTAAATTCAAGTTTTTCAAAATAGCAAAAATCTTTTTATTTTTTAAGAAGCTGCATTATTACAATATCAGCTCCATCTCCAGGCCTATTCTTATACCTTACAATTCTCGTAAACCCGCTGGACCTGTCATACATAGCCGGAGCTATTTCATTAAATAACTTCCTTACAGCCTCAGCATTGCCCAGCAGTCTTATACAATTTCTCCTGGCAGCCAGATTATCTTTTTTCGATATTGTTATTAACTTATCAATGAAGCTTCTAACATATTTGGCTTTTGCCAGCGTGGTTTCAATTTTACCATGATCGAACAACGAAATAGCCAGATTTCTCATAATCGCTTTCTGGTTACTGCTGCTTCCTCCGAACCTTCTGCCTTTCTTTGGTATTACCATAATCTGTTTCCCTTACCTATTACTTTTGTTTAAAAGATAAACCCAGCTCTTTAATCTTATCCTTAACTTCCTGTATTGACTTCTGCCCAAAATTCCTTATATCCAGGAGTTCATTCTCGCTGTATTCCAGCAATTTTTCTACAGAGTCAATGCCCTCTCTTTTCAAACAATTATATGCCCTTACCGAAAGCTCAAGCTCTTCGATGGAGGGATATTCCTGCTTCTTGTCCTCTTCTTCAATTTCTTCGAATATCGGTTCATCTTTATTTTGCTTTTCTGAAAGATCTATCATAAGCGCCATGTAATCGTTAATAATCTTGGATGCCTGACTTAAAGCATCTTCCGGCTTAACGCTGCCATTAGTTTCTATATCAATTATTAGTCTATCATAGTTGGTCACCTGCCCAACTCTCGTGTTTTCAACTTTAAATTGAACAGATTTTACCGGTGAAAATATCGTGTCAACCGGTATAACTCCGATAGGTTCTCCTTCCACAATATTTTCTTCCGCACCCCTATAGCCCTTATTTTTCTCAATCCTTATTTCAGCATTTAGCTTACTTTTCTTAGCAAGTGTACATATATGTTCATCCGGATTTACTATCTCGATTTCGGAAACACACTGTATGTCTGAAGCCTTTACCGTTGCAGGGCCTTCTTTTTCAAGTTTTAGCACTACCGGTTCATCAGCTTCCATCCTAAAAACGACGCCCCTTAAATTAGCAATGAACTCCATTATGTCTTCTTTCATACCCTCCAGGGTTGAGAATTCATGCATAACACCATCCAATCTAATTCTAGTAATTCCCAATCCTTCGATAGATGAAAGCAATACTCTTCTTATCGAATTACCAAGAGTATGTCCAAACCCTCTTTCCAGTGGTTCAATAATAAACTCTCCTGAAAAATCATCTTTGTGCTTTACCGTCACATTTGGCTTATGCATCTTTAACAATTTATATCTACCTCCTAAAAAAGAATATTCAATTGAATATCCATATTACTTAGAATACAGCTCTACTATTACACGCTCATTAATAGGAGCCTTTATCTCATTTCTCTCGGGCAACCTTACAACTTTACCTTTTAATTTATCAAGGTCAACTTCCAGCCACTCTGATACATTAAGGGTCCCGCCACTTTCTTTTGCCTCAACTATCGGGGCTATCCCCTTGCTGGATTCAGCTACACTTACTTCATCCCCTTCTTTCAACTGATATGAAGGCCTGTCAACTTTTTTCTCATTTACAAGAATATGTCCATGAGAAATTAGCTGTCTTGCCTGGGCCCTTGATGAAGCGAGGCCCATCATATAAGATACGCTATCAAGTCTTGTCTCAAGAAGCTGAAGTAGACTTTCTCCAGTAACGCCCTTACTTTTAACAGCTCTTTCATAATAATTCTTGAACTGTCTTTCCATTACTCCATAATACTTCTTTGCTTTCTGCTTCTCCCTTAGCTGTAAGTAATAACCTGTTTCCACTGTTCTTCTCTTCGCCCTTTGCCCGGGGGCGTAAGGCTTCCTCTCCATAGCACACTTATCAGAGTAACACCTCTGTCCTTTTAAAAATAATTTTATTTTCTCTCTCCTGCATTGCTTACATGCAGATTCTTTAGCCATTGACATTTAAAGTAACTCCTTGCTTAAAACTTTCTAAACTCTTCTTCTTTTAGCTGGCCTGCAACCATTATGGGGAACAGGCGTTACATCAATTATAGTACCAATTTCTAATCCTGCTGCCTGAAGAGACCTTACCGCGGTTTCTCTTCCCGACCCGACACCTTTAACTCTCACATCTACTTTAATAACACCATGGTCCCTGGCATTCCTTGCTACCGCAGTTGCCGTAACCTGCGCAGCAAACGGGGTGCTCTTCCTTGAGCCCTTGAATCCCTGGCCACCTGCGCTCCCCCATGCAATCGTATTACCATTCTGGTCCGTTATATTTACAATAGTATTATTAAAAGTAGACTGAATATGAGCAATCCCATATGGTATATTCTTTCTTTCTTTACTTTTTAATCTTCTTTTACCAGTAACTTTTTTAGCCAAATCTGCCTCCCGGAACTTATAATTTAAGATTTACTTAATCTTTGCCTTTCTTTATTCCAACACTTCTCTTCTTGCCTTTTCTGGTCCTGGCATTAGTATGGGTTCTCTGCCCTCTTACCGGCAACCCTCTCTTATGTCTGATCCCCCTGTATGAATTTACTTCAATCAATCTTTTTATATTCTGGTTTACTTCTCTTCTCAGGTCGCCTTCGATAGCATAGTTACTCTCTATATAATCCCTTATCCTTACTATCTCGTCCTCGCTGAGATCTTTTGCCTTTATGCTCTTCTCTATCTTTAATTTTTCCAGTATATTATCTGCTGTAGGCCTTCCAATACCAAATATATATGTTAAAGCCACACAGATATGCTTATCATTAGGTATGTCAACTCCTGAAATTCTTACCAATTGAAACCTCCTTAACCCTGTCTCTGCTTGTGACGTGGATTTTTACATATAACAATAACTTTGCCATGCCTTTTTACAATCTTGCAGCTCTTACACATTCTTTTTACTGATGGCTTAACCTTCATTTTTCATTCCTTCTTTCCACCAAACAAACTTTTCTCTTAACGATTCCTACCAACAAATCCCTAATTTCTAAATTTATAAAAAACTATTTCTTCCTGAAGATAATCCTTCCCTTGCTCAGGTCATAAGGTGAAATTTCAACTTTTACTTTATCTCCCGGCAAAATTTTTATATAATGCATTCTCATTTTGCCTGAAATATGGGCGAGCACCTTATGCCCATTATCAAGTTCCACCTTGAACATCGCATTGGGGAGTGCCTCCAGAATAGTCCCCTCAGCTTCTATTATATCTTCCTTCTTAGAAATTTTTTAACCTCCGCACTAATATTTTAAATAAAAAATAGCGCAAATACGTAGGTTATCAAAAAACTTTTCGTATGTCCATAAAATTTTCAATAATATTCATTTTTATCATATTTCTGTCAATATCTTCGGACCGTCTTTGCCCAGAGCAACCGTATTCTCGAAATGGCAGGAAATCTTTCCATCACTGGTAGCAACAGTCCATCCGTCACTCATTATATTAACCTCGCTACCTCCCAGATTTAACATTGGTTCTATTGCCAGCACCATTCCCTCTTTTAGAACCGGTCCCTGCCCCGGGGGGCCATAATTTAAAATCTGAGGGTCTTCATGCATATCTCTTCCTATCCCGTGACCCACGAAATCCTTAACTACAGAAAATCCATCTTTAAGCGCCCTGTTCTCAACTACGTTAGAGATGTCTGATAATCTATTCCCAATTTTGCATTTATCTATACCCATCTCAAGGGCTTCCTTCGTAGCTTTCCACAGTCTTTCTGCATCCCTACTGACTTTTCCAACCTTAAAGGTACGCGCCGCATCGCCATAAAAACCATCTATCTTTGCACCTATATCTACAGAAACGAGATCTCCGTCCCTTATAACTCTTTTACCAGGAATACCGTGAACTACTTCTTCGTTGATTGACACACATACACTACTTGGATATGGTCTTTTGTCATATCTTCCCTTATATCCCTTAAAAGCTGGGATTGCATTTTCACTTATTATAATCTCCTCGGCTACCCTGTCTATATATTCGGTAGTAATGCCCGGCTTTATAATTTCTTCTATTTTCAAAAGAACCCTTGCAACTATCTTACCTGCTTTTTCCATTATCTTAATTTCATCAGGAGACTTACATATTATCATAAAACCTGCAGTATCCTTTCAGTTATTGTATCCTTATCTCCTGAACCATCAATATTTACGATTAGCCCCTTATCCTCATAAAAATCTATAAGTGGCCTGGTCTCCGACTCATACACCTCTAACCGGTGTCTTATAACATCAGGTTCGTCATCTTTCCTTATTACCAGCAGCGCGCCGCATTTCGGGCATTTCGTCAGGATCTTACCACCTTCATTAGTACTGAATATGCTCTTGCACGCACTACATATTCTCCTATTGCTTAATCTTTCAATTATCTCATTTTTATCAACTACTATATTTATTACCTTATCCAGTTTCATGCCCAGTTCATCCAGCATCTCTGAGAACATTTTTGCCTGTTTCAGGTTCCTCGGGAACCCATCCATTAGAAACCCTTTTTCTGACTGATTTTCACCTATCCTTTTCTTTATAATCTCAATTATTACCTCATCCGGAACCAGTTTCCCGCTTTCAACAAACCCCGCTACCTTTTTACCAAGTTCTGTCCCTTCCTTAATCTCGTTTCTTAGAATATCACCTGTCGAAACATGGGACATATCAAAATTTTCACAAATCGCTTTTGCCTGAGTACCCTTTCCTGCACCAGGCGCCCCAAGTAAAACTACTATCATTTCAAGAACCCCTCATAATCTCTCATCGTAAGCTGCGACTCAATTTGTCTCATCGTATCAAGTGCGACACCAACAGCAATAATTAACGAAGTCCCTCCAAACCTGAATGGCAGCCCCATATAATTAATTAATATCTCAGGTAAAAGCGCTATTATAGCAAGAAATATTGCACCCGGAAGAGTTATCCTGTTTAAAATATTGGTCAAATAGTCTGAAGTATTTTTACCAGGACGTATACCTGGAATAAAACCTCCATACCTTCTTAAGCTATCTGCCGTATCCATAGGATTAAAAGTTATGGCAGTATAGAAATAAGCAAAAACTATAATCAATACAACATATGTAACAGCATAAACCGGATTTACCTGGCCCTCTATTGTCGGATTAAATGCATTCGCAATCGACTTGATCCAGTTTACCGGTATAAATTGCGCAATAGTTGTTGGAAAAAGCACTACGGATATCGCCAGTATTATTGGCATTACCCCTGATTGATTAACCTTAAGAGGTATATAGGTGCTCTGCCCACCGAAAACTTTTCTTCCAATAATCCTCTTTGCATACTGAACGGGAATTTTTCTCTCACCCTGTTGAATAAGTATGATAGATATTATTATGCCAATCGTTAAAATCGCAAAAAGGACCAGATAAAAATAATTCGTTCCTTTTAACCTGAATAAACTTATAACCTGGCCAGGTATCCTGGAAATTATGCTCGCAAATATTATCAGTGAGATTCCATTTCCTATCCCATGAATATTTATAAGTTCTCCCAACCACATAATTACTGCT
>CAYVWW010000065.1:6351-6636 GCA_964455605.1 uncultured Actinomycetota bacterium
ATTATTACCGTAGTTCCTGCCGTAAGTGTTACTACTATCATGCTAACGTGTATAAAATCAAAATCAGGTATCGCGCCATAACTCCTGAAAGTAAATACAAAAGCAATAGACTGCATAAGAGCAAGCGCCACCGTAAAGTACCTTGATATTTGATTTATCTTCCTTCTCCCTAACTCACCCTCCTTAGCAAGCTGCTCCAATCTTGGAATAACTACCTGCAGAAGCTGCATAACGATAGTGGCAGTTATGTAAGGCATTATACCAAGTGAAAAAACTGCAAAATTT
>CAYVWW010000066.1:0-6578 GCA_964455605.1 uncultured Actinomycetota bacterium
ACATCTTAAAATATTTATCTGTTAGCGTACCAATTCCAACAGGAATCCTGTATGATTTACCCTGGAAACCCTGAACAATCGCTATTATTGCAAAGACTAAAGCTCCAACACTTGCTAACCACGCAATAACAGCAAAAATCCAACCAATAAAAGGTATCCAGCCAAAAATCATTATTGCTACTCCTATTATTGCTTCAATAATACCGAGAATTAATGCCTGGGTAGCATTCCATTTTACGAACTTATTCTCTTTTTCCATAAGCATGATTATAAGCCCGCCAAGCCAGCTGAATAGATACGCAAGAAGTATTGCTATCTTTGGCTCCATACCAGTAGAACTCTTTTTGCTGAAGTCCGCATCGATTTCAGCCATGTTTACCTCTGCCATTACTTTACCTCCTTATTTAGGTAACCGTTAATAATTCTATTCTTTGTAATAACCTTATTTACTTAATTAAAACCTTAATTAGCACTATGATAACAGATTTACATAACAAAATCAGCTTACATTATAAAATACCCATCACCTAATCTTCGGAAGCGACTATCGAATAAGAAGCGACTTTAGCCTTTTCGCTAAGGTTTATGATTCTTACTCCCTGCGTGGACCTTCCAATTCTTGATATTGATTTTGCCTGGATCCGTATAAGTACACCGATATTGGATATAACCATTACATCATGCATATCCTTTAATATGCCGGCACCGGCAATTTCACCTTTTTTATCGGTAATTTTTATGGTCCTAACACCGGAACCGCCCCTCTTTTGCTTCTTATATTCAGATAGAGGAGTTCTCTTTCCATATCCGTTTTCGGTAAGGACAAAAAGGTCTCCATCGGCTTCTTTTACTACCATCATGGAAAGGACATCATCGCCCTTTGCAAGTCTCATTCCCTTAACGCCCTGCGACGCCCTACCTAAAGACCTGGCATCTTTTTCACTGAATCTTATTGCCTGCCCATTCTTTGTAACCATGATAATTTCATCATTGCCATTGGTTTCTTCGACTCCTATTAATTCATCCCCTTCTTTAATATTTATAGCTATGATTCCGTCTTTCCTTGAAGTATCATATAAATTTATCGCGGTTTTTTTAATCATTCCTTTTTTAGTTGCCATTATCAGGTACTTATCTCCCGTATATTCCTTAACAGCAATTATTGCAGCAACCATTTCCCCGGGTAAAAATGGAAGCAAATTTACGATTGCCTTACCTTTTGATGTCCTGCTCCCGGTTGGAATCTGATGAACCTTCAGGCGGTAAACCTTGCCCCTGTTTGAGAAAAACATTATGTAATGGTGTGTCGATGCTATAAAGAGATGCTCCACAAAATCTTCTTCTTTCAAATTCGTGCCGGTTACTCCCTTTCCTCCTCTGCCCTGCTTTCGGTAGGTTGTTACCGGAACTCTCTTTATATACCCGGAATGTGATATGGATATTACATTCTCTTCTTCAGGTATAAGGTCTTCGATTTCAATATCAGATACATCAGTCGATATATCCGTCCTTCTTTCATCACTATATTTTTTCTTTATCTCCTCAAGCTCGTCCTTGATTACTCCATATATCATCTTATCATCTCCCAGAAGTTTCTTCAGATTTTTTATGGTTTCCTCAAGCTGCTTGTGCTCCAATTTTATTTTGTCTCTCTCAAGACCTGTTAAACGGTGGAGCTTCAAATCCAGAATTGCCTGTGCCTGTATTACCGTAAGCTTGAAATTCTTTACCAGTCTATCCCTTGCAGTGGGAACATCCTTAGATGACCTGATTGTTTTTATTACCTCATCCAGATTGTCAAGGGCAATCAATAGCCCCTTTAATATATGATCGCGCTCTTCCGCTTTCTTTAGCTCATATTTAGTTCTACTTACGACTACCTTAAACCTGTGTTTTATATACTCTTCTATCAAACCCCTCAGATTCAGGGTTTTTGGCACCCCATCAACAAGCGCAAGCATTATAACTCCAAAAGTTTCCTCAAGCTGGGTATTCTTATAGAGAGAATTGGTAATTACACTTGGAATTGCATCTTTTTTAAGCTCTATTACTATCCTCATTCCACTTTTATCAGACTCGTCGCGGAGGTCGCTTATTCCTTCTATTTTTTTTGTCCTTGCGAGATCGGCAACCTTCTCAATAAAATTCGATTTATTTACCTGATATGGCAGTTCGGTTATTATTATCTGAGCCCTGCCTTTTTTGGGCATTTCCTGGTGTAGCCTGCCCCTTATAATTATACGGCCTCTCCCACTATCATATGCTTCTTTTATACCGCCCATTCCCATTATTATCCCGCCGGTCGGGAAGTCGGGGCCCTTTATTTTCTTCATGAGGTCCATCACGGTACATTCCGGATTATCAATATAATATATGATACCGTCGATAACTTCTCCAAGATTGTGGGACGGTATATTTGTCGCCATTCCTACAGCGATACCCGAAGAACCATTGACCAGGAGGTTCGGAAACTTCGCAGGAAGGACCGCTGGTTCCTTTAGCGAGCTATCAAAATTATCAACGAAATTTATAGTTTCCTTCTCGATATCTGCAAGCAACTCTTCAGCGATAGAAGAAAGCCTTGCTTCTGTATATCTCATGGCAGCAGCCCTATCACCATCAATAGAACCGAAATTCCCGTGTCCGTCTACCAGTGTATATCTCTGCGAAAAATCCTGGGCCATTCTGACCATTGCATCATAGACCGCAGTATCCCCATGCGGATGATATTTACCAAGCACTTCACCTACGATACGCGCGCACTTTTTATACGGCGAATTATGCCTCATCCCCATATCGTTCATTGCATATAAAATCCTGCGGTGAACCGGCTTGAGACCATCCCTTACATCCGGCAGCGCTCTTCCTATAATTACACTCATAGCGTAGCTCAGATAGGAATCCTGCATTTCGGATTCGATCTCAATGTTTTTTACCTTACCTCTTAATTCAAATACCATTTGCACTCCTGACTAAATGCTGGCTATGCAGCTATATATCAATAAACGAAACTCCCTTTGCATTCTTTTCAATAAATTCTCTTCTTGGCTCTACCTTATTTCCCATCAGCGTGGAAAAAACATCATCCGCAATCAACGCATCCTCAATCTCAACCTTAAGCAATGTCCTTGCTTCGGGATTCATGGTAGTTTCCCATAGCTGCTCCGGGTCCATTTCACCAAGACCTTTATATTGCTGCACTGCAATTTTTTCACCTTTATATTTCTTTTTAATATTTTCCAGTTCTTTATCACTGTAAGCATAGGAAACTTCCTTATTATTTCTTACCTGGTAAAGAGGCGGCTGGGCTATATATACGTAGCCCGACTCAATCAGTTTCTTTGCATAACGGTAAAAAAATGTCAGAACCAGTGTTCTTATATGAGCCCCGTCCACATCAGCATCGGTCATTATTATAACTTTATGATATCTTGCGCTCTTAACATCAAAGTCATCACCTATGCCAGAACCCATGGCAGTTACCATTGCCTGGATCTCTTCACTGCTTAATATCTTGTTCAACCTTGCTTTTTCTACATTTAAAATTTTACCTTTAAGGGGAAGTATCGCCTGGAACCTCCTGTCCCTTGCCTGTTTGGCACTACCTCCCGCGGAATCACCCTCAACCAGGAATAATTCAGAATATTTTGGATCATTTATGGTGCAATCAGCAAGTTTTCCTGGAAGCGAGCTGCTTTCCAGCAGGGATTTTCTCCTGGTAAGGTCCCGCGCTTTTTTTGCCGCGTTCCTTGCCATTGAAGACTCCATGCACTTGCCTACTATAATCTTGCCCACTTTCGGATTCTCTTCCAGGAACTCGGAAAGTTTCGTGTTCACTGTTGACTCGACGAACCCTTTTATTTCGCTATTACCCAGCTTTGTCTTTGTCTGCCCCTCAAACTGGGGGTCCTTTAACTTCACACTTATAATTGCGGTAAGCCCCTCCCTTATGTCTTCACCCATAAGATTACCATCTTTTTCCTTGAGCATATTAATGCTCCTTGCGTAATCGTTAACCGTTCTTGTAAGGGCACCTTTCAGGCCGCTTAGATGCGTTCCCCCCTCCGTGGTATTTATATTATTTGCGAATGAAAATATACTTTCCGAATAGCCATTGGTATATTGCATAGCAATTTCCATCTCGTGTTTGCCTGTAGCATTTTTAAAATATATTACATCCTTGTGCAGTACGTCCTTTTTTTCGCACAGGTATTTTACGAAATCCTTTATTCCCCCTTCATACTTATAAACCTCTTCTTTTCCCGGTTCCACTCTTGAATCCACAAGAGTAATCTTCAGGCCCTTATTCAGGAATGCCATCTCCTTCATCCTGCTGGCAAGAATCTCGAACTTATAATCGATATCTTCAAATATCTCCCTGTCAGGGAAAAACGTAATTGCCGTGCCGTGTGATTTCGTTTCCTCACCTTTTATAAGGTCTGTTACTGGCTCTCCCCTCACAAAATCCTGCGTGTGGACGTAGCCATCTCTTCTTACCTCTATCCTTAATTTTTCGGAGAGTGCATTTACCACAGATACTCCCACGCCATGCAGACCTCCCGACACCTTGTACCCCTGTCCCCCAAATTTACCTCCGGCGTGTAACTTTGTAAGTACTATTTCAACAGCGGGCCTGTCATACTTATCAATTTTCTTTACCGGTATCCCTCTGCCATTATCTATGACGGTAACAGAGTTATCCTTATTTAGTACGACCAGTACACTATCACAATAATCGGCCATTGCCTCATCTATGCTATTATCCACTATTTCATAAACAAGATGATGCAAACCTCTGGAGCCAGTAGACCCGATATACATACTGGGTCTTCTCCTAACGGCTGAAAGCCCCTCCAGAACTGTGATATCATTAGCATCATATGTCGATTTTTTCAAAAAAATCCTCCAGACATTTTATAATTTCTATTTTCATATGAACAAAGGGCAATAAGTAAGCAAAAAAACACCCCAATACCCATTACCCTTTTCTGGCTTAAGTATAAAAGATTTTTAAAAATTTCTGCTAATTTTATTATTCCCAAACCTGCATTATTATAACATATTTAGCCCGAAATTTGCTTAAAAATAAGCCGATAATTTCAAATATTTTGCTTGAATTTTAAGCTCTTAACCACTTCCCTGCCGATAAAAGAGTTTATTTTCTCAATCAGCTGGCCAGACATCAGGCTAAGCTCGTTAGCCCATGTCGAACTTACTACGGATATATATAACGTATCACCGGCGAGCCGTTTGGGTTTTGATTTTTTGCCTATCTCATCTCCCACAATCTCCGGCCATTTATTGAAGATTTTTGAAGTCTCGAGCTTCTCCTCAAAACTCAGGTCCTTTATTATAGCGCTTATCACGCTTCCGATATCGTCTATTTCTTTCATATGCTTAGTATAATTTATACAAACCTCTCTATAAATCGAGCATTGTAATCTTATTATCCTTAACCAGTAATTTGCTCCCAAAATCAAGATCCAGCTTGTCAAGATAGCTGATGTTAGTGGCAGTGACAAAAGTCTGGAAACCATTCCCTATCGTTTTTACCAGCATTTTTTTTCTTTCTATATCAAGCTCCGAAAAAACATCATCCAGAAGTAGCACCGGGCTTGTCTGTAGCTTTTTCTTAAGGATATCAAGCTCGCCTAACTTTAAACATATTGCAGCAATCCTTTGTTGACCCTGCGAACCAAAATACCTTACATTTTTACCATCAAGCAGAATTACGAAATCATCCCTGTGGGGCCCCACCGTAGTAGTTTTATATCTTATGTCTTCTTCCCTGCTCTCCTTCAATTTACTGTAAAATATTTCCCTTAAATTTTCCACTTTAAAATCGCTGCCAGCCATTTCTGAAAGTAATGGACTTTTAAAACTCTCCTGACCATTTTTTCTATCCCAGCTAAAAATATAATAAATATCCACGCTCACTTTTTTAAAAAAACTGCCCATGTAATTTTCAAATCCCTCTTTCATCTCCACAAGAAGTCTACATCTCTTTTTTATCATATCAACGCCATACTTTACGATATTATCATCCCACGCTTCCAGAGTCGAATTATTCCCTGCCTCCATCCTCCTGCTTCCACCAATGCTTTTTATCAGACTATTCCTCTGTATCAGTATCTTTTGATATTGAATTCTCTCCCTGTAGTATTTACTATCAACTTTTTCAAGAACGCCATCAAGGAAGTCTCTCCTGCCGGAAGGGCCGGCCTTTACGATATTGAGGTCATCCGGAGAAAATATAACCGATGGTAAAAGGGAAACAAAATCCGATTTTTTCTTCTGCGGGGCTTTATCAACCCTTATCTTATTATTACCGCTGCTTCCTTTCCAGAGCTCTATCTCTATAAATCTATCCTTATCTTTTTCTATCCCGGAACCAATCATCGCCTTTATGGTAGAGTAGTCGCTTCCCCATTTAATAACTTCATCCTGGGTATAGGTTTTATGTGACCTACCTGTGGAAAGAAAACAAACGGACTCCAGCAAATTCGTTTTGCCGTTACCATTATTCCCCAGTACCAGTATGGTGTTTTCATCGAAATCAAGATTAACCTGGCTGTAGT
>CAYVWW010000067.1:0-6483 GCA_964455605.1 uncultured Actinomycetota bacterium
GAGGAGCACACGGATGAAGAGGACATCAAACCCGGTAAACATGCGTTTAATGGGGGCATCGAACCCGAGGAGCACACGGATGAAGAGGACATCAAACCCGGTAAACATGCGTTTAATGGGGACACCGAACCTGGGGAACACAGGGATGAGGATATAGAGTCTTCGATATTCGGAGATGAAAAAAAGAAACCTTCGATATTCAGAGGTAGAAGCGAAGAGCCTGATATATTCAGGGATAGGGATTTAGAAGAAGAAGAACCCGGGGGAATGATAGAAGAAGGTGCCAGGAGCAGAAGGACGCAGCAGAGGAAGAAAAAGAGAAAGAGTATCTTTATAATACTTGCCATAGTCCTTATTGTGGCTGTAGTGGCCGCAGGAGTAATTTTCTGGGTTGTACCGTGGGCTAAAAATAAATTTTTCAATAAGCCAGTCATAGCTGATGAGGATAGGATAGATGTGCCTGAATCACTGGCGCTGGGTAAAAATATAAATATGGTGTTTGCATGCGCCGGCGAGAACCTGCTGGAACCGGATATTAGCACGATAATATTTTCAAGTTACTACAGCAGTGATGATAAATTAATTTCATTATGTATTCCTCCAAGAACGCTGATGGACATACCTACTATAGGCGCAGCGATGATAAACAGGTCCGTAATCGAAGGAGGAATGGACCTGCTGGATCTTTCGCTTGAAAATAATCTGGGTATGGATATAGAAGTAAACTACCATATCCTTTTTGATGTATATAATACCGTCAATAAACTGGGCGGGATAGTTATTAATCTCGATGAAGGCGTGACGGTAAAGAATTACGATGATGGCTCTACATTTAACCTGGAGAAGGGAGAAAATCTCATAGACGGCGCGGAAGCATTGAATTTCCTTAAGTATTTTAGCGGTATGGAAGAAGATGTGCCTGTGGAAAATATTACGAATCAGAAGCTTATAATAGATGCGATTATTAAAAAGGTTGTGGGGGAAAGCGATGAGGAACTTTCAACCAATATGAATCTGATAAATGATTATATGGATACAAACCTGAGCATGGAGGAATGTTTAAAAATATTTTCTACGTTCTCCGGTGTGGAGCAGTCCAGTAATACTGTTTATGCGCTGGAGGTATCATCTACGGAGCTTGAAGATGAGGGTATAGTTTATGTCCCGCAGAATATAACGGAGCTCAGCGATATATTCAGCAAGGATGAAGTAGTAACGCCGGATGAGGAACAGGGCGAATTTATGGAAACCGTAAAGGTTACGATACTAAACGGAGCGTATGATTCTCCCGGGGCTGTTGGGCTGGCAACCACTGTGTCTGAAACTTTAGGGAATTTAAAGTTTGATGATAGCACCAATAAATATAACGTAGTTGATGTAGGAAATTCCGATAACGTATATGACGAAACGCAGGTTCTTGTATATTCTCCCGACGTAAACAAACTGGCTGCTGCCGATGAAATCCTGCAGGTCCTTGGCGTGGGAAGTATAAATATGAGGGAAAACGAAGTGATAGAATCGGATATTATAATAATACTGGGTAAAGACTATCTTGCTCTGACTACCGGCTCGGCTGGAGGAGAAGTAGAGGAAACAAGAATTGTAAAGATAATCGTGTTAAACGGGGAAGGCACGAACAGGCTGGCTGCTACGGTTTCCGATATACTTATAGGACATCTTAATGCTGATGAAGAGAGAGTCGTAATGCTTGAACCAAGGAGTGCTGACAACTATAACTATACGGAAACTGAAATAACTATTTACAACTCGAGCGACCTTGTAGACGGAATAGCGCAGGACATACAGGAACGGCTGGGTGTTGGTAAAATAGGTTATTCTGACAATAATGTTGACAATACGGATATTAGCGTAACGCTGGGAAGTGATTACACAAGTAAGTGATAAAAAAGAAGGAAATACCTATAGATACAAAACAGAAACTAACCAATATTGTTAAAACAGTCAAAGAAGTTGCCAGGATAGCAGATGATAAGAAAGCTGATTATATAAAAATCCTGGATATGAGGTCAAGACTCATAATCACTGATTATTTCATTATAATCAGCGCCAGGAATTCCAGGCTGACAAGAAGGATAGAAGAAGAAATCCGTATTTATCTAAAAAGGAAAAACTTCTTTCCTATTAATATTAGCGGGCTTTCCGAAGGTAACTGGATTCTTGTCGATTACGACCATTTCGTAATTCATATCTTTACGAACGAGCTAAGGGAGTATTACGAGCTTGAGAGATTATGGATGGATTCAAAAGAAGTAAAATGGGAAAAAAGTTAGCTTTTGCTGCATGGAAAGGATAGATGATTGGGAGAAGAGAAAATTAATAAATTTTACGAGCCTGAAAAGATAGAGAAAAAATTAATTGAGAAGTGGGAAAAAGAAAAAGTATTTTCCCTTAAATCTTCAAAAGATGACCCTAAATATTATTTGCTTGAAATGTTTCCCTATCCTTCGGGGGAACCGCACATGGGGCACGCAAGGAATTACACTATCGGGGATGTCGTAGCAAGGGTCCTCTCAAGAAAGGGCTATAATGTCCTCCATCCCATAGGGTTCGATGCTTTCGGTTTGCCTGCAGAGAATGCAGCAATAAAGAACGGGATGCATCCCAAGGAAAGCACGATGTCAAATATTGAAAAAATGAGGGTTGCCCTTAAAAAGATGGGTATAAGTTATGACTTTGGCGACGAGGTTATAACTTCCGAACCGGATTACTACAAATGGACCCAGTGGTTTTTCCTGCTGCTTTATAAAATGGGCCTGGCTGAAAAAAGAGAAGCAGCCGTTAACTGGTGTGATTCATGCCAGACAGTTCTTGCTAACGAGCAGGTAATCGGAGGTAAATGCGAGAGGTGCGGCAGCCAGGTAAGAAAAAAGGTCCTATCCCAGTGGTTTTTTAAGATAACCGATTATGCCCAGAGGCTTCTTGATGATATGGAAATTATAAAGGATGGATGGCCCGAGAGGGCTCTTAACATCCAGAGAAACTGGATTGGTAGAAGCGAGGGCGCTACGGTCAATTTCAGGCTTGAGGGTGATAATGCTTTAGAAATACCGGTATTTACGACCAGGCCAGATACGTTATTTGGCGTAACTTTTTTTATCCTTGCACCTGAACACCCGCTGGTGAACAGGATTGTCGAGGGCGAAGAATACAGAAAAGAAGTCAAAAAGACAAGGGATGTAATTTCCAGGCAGAGCGATATTGAAAGGGGCTCGGCCGAGGTTGAAAAAATTGGGTGTTTTACAGGTAGGTATGTAATAGACCCATTAAATGGTGAGAAGGTCCCGATATGGATTGCGAACTATGTTCTTCTTGAATATGGAACCGGCGCGATAATGGCAGTTCCCGCCCATGATGAGAGAGACTTTGAATTTGCGAAAAAATACAAGATTCCAATAATAGAGGTAATCTCGCCTGATGGGGAAAGCCACGATAAGATTGACTCTGTCTATACCGGAGAAGGTGTAATGGTAAATTCTGGTAAATTCAGCGGCCTGCCTTCGGAAAAGGGAAAGAAAGAAATAACTGCTTATCTTGAAGAAAATAAAATCGGCAAATCCAGCATTAACTACAAGTTAAGGGACTGGCTAATTTCAAGGCAGAGATACTGGGGAGCTCCAATTCCCATAGTTTATTGTGATAAATGTGGAGCTGTTCCGGTGCCTGAAAAAGATTTGCCTGTGCTCCTTCCATACGATGTTGATTTTAAGCCTAAGGGCCTTTCGCCTCTGTCTTATTCTGAACAGTTTGTAAACACAACCTGCCCCATATGCGGCGGAAAAGCGAGGAGGGAAACGGATACTATGGATACGTTCGTCTGCTCATCATGGTATTTCCTGAGGTATTGCAGCCCCCACAATGATAAGGATGCTTTTGACGGAAAGGAAGTTGATTACTGGATGCCGGTGGACCAGTATATAGGCGGAATAGAGCACGCCAGCATGCATCTTATATATTCAAGGTTTTTTACCAAAGTACTTTACGATGCCGGAATGGTTAAATTCAAGGAGCCCTTTATAAAATATTTTCCCCATGGCATCGTAAATCTGAGTGGCCAGAAGATGTCCAAGTCAAAAGGTAATATCGTTAATCCATCTGAAATTTATAATAAGTTTGGGGCGGATACATTAAGATTATACATACTGTTCATGGGTCCGGCTGACAGCCCGGTGGACTGGAATAACAGTGGAGTGGAAGGGGCGCACAGGTTCCTGAAGAGGGTATGGCGGCTCGTAACCGATAACATAGAGCTGGCGGGAAACGAAAAGAGCGGCAGCAGTGGCGATGATCTGAGCGACAGTGTTAAGGATGAATACAATAGCGGCAGGTTAAGCGATCAGGAAAAGGAACTGTACAAAAAGTTGCACATGACAATAAAGAAGGTAACGGCTGACGTGCTCGACAGGTTTAATTTTAATACCGCAATAAGCGCTATTATGGAGTTCGTTAACCTTTTTTATAAATATCAGGACGACGTAGCCGATGACAGGAAAAATTTATTACTGGTCAGGGAAGCAACTGAAAAATTATTGATAATGCTTTCCCCAATTACTCCGTTCATAACAGAGGAATTATGGCTTATGTCCGGTAAGAGCGGAAGTATCCATAAAATTGAGTGGCCCGGTTACGATGAGGATGCTGCAAAAGAAGAAATGGTTACGATAGTTTTCCAGGTAAACGGTAAACTAAGGGATAAGATAGATCTTGCAGTGGATACCCCTGAAGATGAGCTAAAAAAGATGGCTCTTTCGCTGGAAAAGATAAAGAAATATACGGATGGCAAAAAGATAATAAAAGAAATAGTGGTACCCGGTAAACTTGTAAACATTGTTGTAAGATGAGCTTCATTATAGGAAATAATCGTTGCAGATTAAATAAATACTAATAATTGAACCATAAAGATAAGTATGGTAAAAAAGTAAATTTTTTAAATAATTTTGTAAAAATGGTTTGAAGAAACGGACAAAATTTTTGAATTTAAACATCTTAAATTTTATGGATTATTTCCTATTTAAAGGACAGTATTTTGGTTACTATTTAGTGGGTATTTACCTATATATGGTTTTAATGTCATTATTAAGTCATAATTGTTTTTCATATAAATAACATCCCAATTAAAATATAGAAATTGGTTGTTAAAAAAACTGCTACTCTTAATGTTATTTAAATTATTATCATCGACTTTACTTTTTATAAATTTTTAAAATAGCGTGACCTGGGTTATTTTAATACTCTAAGAGATATTTGAATATAAATAATAGGAATATATAATATACTATTAATAAAATAATTCTTAAATATTAATATTACAATGATGAAAGGGAGGTTTATTTCCATGTTTAAAAAAAATTCTTATTTTTCTAATTACCTGAACTTTAATATTTATTGTTTCCGGCTGTGAAGGCAATGGGGAAGAATCAGGCGAAATCCCAAAGGAAGGTACATATGTAAGATGCTTTGAAGTGGAAGAGAAAGATACATACAATATCGTAGATGACGCAGAGCTACCATATTTTGATGAAAATACACTTTTTGAGAATGCCAACCTTATATTTAAAGGGATAGTAACCGATGAAGTGGAAATTGGAATTGAAGAATATATTAATGGAGAACTTGAACGCACATATTATGAGGACGTTTCTACATTTGAGATAGAAAATATATATTACTCGGATGATCCTTCATTAGAAATTGGTGATCTAATAAAGGTTGGAAATGCAAGCTGCTCTTACTGGTGGTATAAGGGGACTATAAAGATGGAAAAGGACAATGAGTACATTGTACTAGCTAAAAAGAAGTCTAATTCATTTACTGTTAAATTTACAGAATATTATGATTATTATATAGAAAATTATTGGGTACCAATAATCCCCGTAGAAAATGGCAAATACTTTGTTGATGAATTATTACCATCCCTAACAGATAACGCAGAGGAAGAAATAATAAGGAAAGATGGTGATTTTGAAACTACTGTCTATGTAAAAGGGGAAGGATTTGAAGATGAGCTTGAGAACCTTATTACAGAGATAAAGGGTGGCGAGTAATATATGAATAAAAGTAAAAAAATAAAGTTAATAATATCAGTCTTAATTACTATTATAATTTGTATATTTAGTCTGGGTATTGACTTAGAGGATATTATAATACCTGATGACGCAGGTTATGAGCTTCATCCTGAAGAAGATAATTATCATATGAGCGAGGACTATACATCGTACAGTTATAGTGATGAAGAGCTTGTATATACAGATAAGGAAACAGGAGAGGAAGTTGTAAAAACAGCGATTGAGTTCAAGAAATATATTGAGGACGGAATAGATATGTGGGTTGACGCAGGAAAAACAATATCTGGAGATGATAGCTATGAAATAATAGATATGGAAGAGGTGGATAGTGGTGGTATGGGAACTATTAAGCTAGATTATAACGAAGAAAAAGGGATTGCCTGGGTTGATGCTAGTAATT
>CAYVWW010000068.1:0-6442 GCA_964455605.1 uncultured Actinomycetota bacterium
GGAAAAGACATGATACTCTACACCATAGGACTTGTAGGTGTTGATGGAGCGCTTTATAAGTCTATGGAATTCAGTGGGCCTGCTGCAAGTGGTTTATCTATGGACTCGAGATTTACGATGTCGAATATGGCAATAGAAGCAGGGGGTAAATTTGGCCTGTTTGATGTTGACGATAAAACGGAGGAATATTTGAAGGATAGGACCGATAAAAGCTACAAGTCATTTTTCAGCGACCCTGATGCTGAATATGAAAAAGTTTATGATATAGATTGCTCAAATATTGAATTGCAGGTAGCTGCTCCTCATCTTCCATCAAATACTAAAAACGCAAAGGATGTAAAAGATGTCAGGATAGACCAGGTTGTAATAGGTTCCTGTACAAATGGGAGGATAGAAGATTTAGGAATTGCAGCCGGGATTTTAAAGGGCAAGAGGGTAAATAAGAACTTAAGGACGATAGTAATTCCTGCGACGCAAAAAATATATCTTGAAGCAATGAAAAGAGGATACGTAGAGATTTTTATAAATTCCGGTTGCGCAGTAAGCACCCCAACATGCGGACCTTGCCTTGGAGGTCATATGGGCGTACTTGCCAGTGGCGAAAGGGCAGTATCTACTACGAATAGAAATTTCGTAGGCAGAATGGGGCATCCGGATAGCGAAATATATTTAAGTGGGCCGGCCGTTGCTGCCGCTTCGGCGATAGCAGGCAGGGTAGCCATACCAGAGGAGGTTATATAATGATAATAAAAGACAGAGTAATTAAATATGGCGATAACATCGACACAGATGTAATAATACCGGCAAGATATCTAAATACTGCTGATAGCAGGGAGCTTGCTTTGCATTGTTTTGAAGACCTTGATATGGACTTTAAAGAGAAGGTAAAAGAGAGAAAGATAATAGTTGCAGGCAGCAATTTTGGCTGTGGTTCTTCCAGGGAACATGCTCCATTGTCGATAAAGGAAAGCGGTGTTAAAGTGGTGATTGCAGTTTCATTTGCAAGGATATTTTTTAGAAATGCCATAAATATAGGTTTGCCGGTAATTGCCAGCGCGCAGGCAAGCGAATCTTTAAAAGATGGGGATGAAATCGAAATAGATTTTAGCAGTGGTATAATTAGAAATACCAGCTCGGGTGATATTTTTAATGTAAACCCTCTTCCAGATTTTATACAGAAAATAATAAAAAGTGGTGGTTATATTAACTATATAAGGGAAAATAAGAGCAAATAAATACTAAGATAGTATATAATTTAGTTTAAACGGATATCAAAAAAATACGGGTAGCATAATGGAAGATAAAAATAAAATATACATACTGGACACGACTTTAAGAGATGGTTCACAGAGAGCCGATATATCTTTTTCGGTTAATGACAAATTGCAATTAATCGAAAGATTCGATGATATTGGAATAGATTACGTAGAGATAGGGTTTCCAGCTTCTAATCCCAAGGAAGTCGAGTTGTTTGAGAAACTCAAAGGCAGGAATTTCCAGTATTCAAAGATAGTAGCATTTGGGATGACAAGATATAAGAATGTTAAGGTTGAGGATGACAGCAACATAAAACAGCTAATTCAGTCGGGAGCCGATGCCGTTTGCGTTGTTGGCAAATCATCTTCATTCCATGCTGAGAAGGTTATAGAAACATCCCTTGAAAATAACCTTAGTATGATTTTTGATTCTATAAAGTATTTAAAAAAATATTTTCCGGAAGTCATTTTTGATGCGGAACATTTTTTTGATGGCTTTAAAGACAATCCGGATTATGCTATGGAAACGTTAAAAGTAGCTCTTGAAGCAGGTGCAGATTACCTTTGCCCCTGTGATACCAATGGAGGCGTTTTACCGAAAGAAGTAGAAGATATAATGGACAGGATAAATAAGAAATTCAAAGCAGATACGGGAGCGCATTTCCATAATGATAGCGGTTGCGCGGTTGCCAATACGATAATAGCTGTGCAAAAGGGAGTAAAGATGGTTCACGGGACTATAAATGGATACGGGGAAAGATGCGGCAATGCTGATTTATGTCAGGTAATACCCAATCTGGAGGTAAAATTAAATAAAAAATGCCTTAAGGAAGGAAGCTTAAAACATCTTACAAATCTTTCAAGATTTGTTAATGAAATAGCTAACCAGGTATCAAATCCTTCCCAGCCATTTGTAGGCCGAAATGCTTTTACCCATAAGGGGGGCATGCACGTGAGCGGGGTAAGCAAGCTTTCAAAAACATTCGAGCATATTGACCCGGAGGTAGTAGGTAATACAAGGAGGATATTAATTTCCGAGCTTTCAGGTAAGAAGTCAATAATACTTAAAGCTAAGGAATTTGGAATTGAGCTGGAAAATGACCTTGAAAAAGTCAGTGAGATATTGAGCAGGGTCCAGAATCTTGAACATAAGGGCTACCAGTTCGAAGCAGCTGATGGAAGTTTTGAGCTCCTGGTTAAGGAAGTTACAGGAGTAAAAAAGAAGTTTTTCAAACTGGAGAGTTTCAGGGTTTTAAATGAGAAAAGGCAGGATGGTAGCATGATGGCTGAGGCTACTGTAAAGGTTATGATAGATGGAAAAAGGATAATCGAAACCGCCGAGGGAAATGGCCCTGTTAATGCACTGGACAAGGCTTTGAGAAAATCTATAGGAAGTTGTTATCCTGCGCTGTCTAAGATATCCCTGATGGACTTTAAGGTAAGGGTCCTGAATGAAAAGAAGGGGACAGGGGCAGTAGTAAGGGTTTTAATCGAGTCTTCGGATGGAAAGAAAAACTGGGGGACCATAGGAGTATCGGAGAATATAATCGAGGCCAGCTGGCAGGCGTTAGAAGACAGTATAATCTATGGGCTTATGCATGTTGGAGAAAATAATAAGCCTTTATAACAAATGTTTACCCAGATCCTCTATGTATGGCTTTATATCTATTACAGGTGTACCGTCAAGCATATCGATATTTCTTACAGTAAGTATGTCAGCCTCAACTTTTAGTAGTTCAACTACAGAAATCCCTATATGATTTGGCCTTTGTGGAGACCTGCTTGCGAATATACCCCTTGTTGAATTGGTAGACGGAGGGGTTGCAGTAAGTTTGTAATCCCTGAAGCGATTGAAATAAAATAAAACAACGATGTGTTTGTATTTTTCAAGCCCTTCAAGACCTTTAATATATTGTTTATAAATCTTAATGGTTCCTTCTGCTCCATCTGAGAATACCGGCTGGCGGGGAGAATCCTTCATATACTTGAATGGAGTTTTTAGTATCCCTATAGGATTTATTATATATTCTTCCATATCATTTTAATCTTTCTTCAACAGTTATGCCATTTTCCAGTTTCAGGATTCTGTCGCTTACTTTTCGCGCAACTCCGAGGTCATGAGTTATAAAAAGCATTCCAAGGCCTCTTTCTTCCTGTATGCGGTTTAACATTTTAATTATTTTTGCCTGTATGCTTGCGTCAAGCGATGAAGTGGGCTCATCTGCTATAAGGAGCCTGGGTGAGAGTATGAGCGCCCGTGCTATAACGACTCTCTGCAACTCTCCTCCACTAAGATGGTGTGGGTAAAGATTGAGGAAATTACTATCTGTAGGGAGCTCAACCTCCGATAGAACTTTTTTTGCTTTTTCTTCAATTTCCTTTTTGTCTGCGTTCCTGTGTATTATCATTGGTTCCATAACAGCATTAATCACGTTCAGCCGGTGGGAAACTGCAGATTCGACTTCCTGAAATATCATCTGCACTTTTTTGTAAAAACTGAAGTCCCATTTTTCTATCTTTTTATTTCCAAGGTATAAACTGCCACCATCAGGTTTTATAAGTCCCATAATAATTTTGGCAAGTGTAGTCTTGCCTGAACCGCTTTTTCCGAGGAGAGTAACTGTTTCGCCTTCGTAAACGCTTAGATATATGGATTTCAAGACTTCCAGATTACTGTAGCTTTTGGATATGTTTTCAACATTCAATAGCGGGATTATACCTCCCCTGTGGCAGGCAAGCATTGTGTCCCCGTACTTTTTAAGTGGTGGCATATATATTCTGCACAAATTGATTGCCTGGGTACACCTTGGCCAGAAAGGGCATCCCGTGTCAATAAATTCTGATCTCCCCTTTATGCCCTGAAGGTCTTTTGTCCTGTCCATAGAAGGGTACGATCTTAGAAGGCCTCTGGTATAGGGGTGGCGGGGATTGGAAAAAATTTTTTTAGTTGGCCCTGACTCCATAATCCTGCCTCCGTAAAGCACTATTACTTTTTCTGATATTTTTTTTACGGTGTCAAGGTCGTGTGTCAAAAGTATGACAGTCCTGCCGGGACTTAATTTTTTAATAACTCCTATAAGGTTGTTTTTCGTATCATAGTCTAATGACGAGGTAGGTTCATCGAGTATGACAAGCTCAGGTTCGAGAATATAAGCCATGGCTATAAGAACCTTTTGTTTTTCACCCATGCTTAGCTGGTGAGGATAAGAGCAGGCTCTATCTTGAGGGAAATCTACCATTTCAAGCATTTCATCAATCTTTAAGTTATTTTTTTTACTATCCAAAATCTCGCTTAGCTGCCTATCAATGTTTATGGTAGGGTTCAGTATATTGTCTATATTCTGGAAAACCATGGAAATTTTTTTCCATCTGATTCGCTGGAGTTCCTGTCTACTTGCATTGCATATATCAATTCCATCAAATAAAATGCTTCCCGATTGCTCTATATTGTCAAACTGTTCTTTAAGAAGGCCCATGATGCTCATAGCAAGGGTTGTTTTTCCGGTTCCTGATTCACCGACTATTGCGATGATTTCACCTTTTTCTATTTCTAAGTTTAAATTCCTGAGCACTTTCTTGCTGCCATAAGAAGCGCTGAAGTTTTTTATTTTAAGCATCCTCTAACCTCGGGTCTATTGCTTTTTCTATTAAATTACTGAGCAGGGTAAAAGAAACAAGAACCAGAGAAAGAATTATACCTGAAGGAAGCAGCCACCACAACCATACAGGAAGGTAATAATATTCAAGGGCATTATGCATTATTGTTCCAAGACTGATTGACGAAAGGCTTGATATTCCTATGAAAGCCATTCCTGCTTCAAGAAAAACAGCCGAACGGGCATTCTGCAAAAAAGATGCCATTATTATATTACCGAGATCAGGTATTATATGCTTCCGCAGTATATATATCTTACTTGCACCAAATGTCCTTGCTGAATATATATGTATTTTTTGTTTCAAAGCGAGGGTTTGCCCTCTTATAATCCTTGCCCCAACCTGCCAGCGGAAGAGGGCTATCAATATTACAAGATTCATAGGGTTCGGCTTTATGAAGGCGGATATGAGTATGAGTATTATAATTGAGGGGATTATAAGCATTGCATCAGTGATTCTCATTATAATTTCATCAACAATCCCACCAGTAAAACCTGAAAGAACACCAATTATTACACTAAGGAATGTAGCGAGTAAGCCTGCGCTGATTGCTACGAATATGGATGTCCTGAGGCCATGGATAAGCCTCGAAAAAATATCCTGTCCTAGGTCATTGGTACCAAGAAGATGAGCGGCAGATGGACTGGAAAATATAGCTTTACTGAAAGCTCCAGGGTCCTTTATAAAAAATGGAGCTATAATGACAACCAGAAATAGTATGGTAAAAATAATAACAGCTGTCCGGGCGCTTCTACTTTTTTTTAAATTCCGCATTAAGCTAATATGCATAATTTATCCTTGGGTCCAACCTGACATAAAATATGTCTATTAAGAAATTAATAATTAAAACAAGAATAGTGACAATTAAGAGACTCCCCTGAAGCACGGGATAATCTCTGTTAAGGATGGAGTTATAAATAAGACTGCCCATTCCCGGGTACGAAAAAACTATCTCAATAAAAAGTGCGCCTGTAATCAGGCGCGTGCCGAGATGGATTCCTGATTGTGTTGCTACCGGTATAAGGGAGTTCTTACCTGCGTGCAAATATCTTATCCTCCTGTCAGTAAGCCCCTTCGCCCTTGCGAGAAGAACATAGGGCTCTTTTATATTGGATATCATGGAGCTCCTTGTAAGAAGATATGTGGAAGGGGTAAAAACTATTACAAGACTGACAAGCGGTAGTATTAAATGGGTGAGGTAGTCAAAGGAAAGCCAGATACCGGAGAGGCCTGAATATGATTCCCTAGCGCCCTGGAACGGAAGCACTCCCATTATCACCCCAAAAACAACAAGAAGGACTGCTCCTACAAAAAATCCCGGGAAACTTGAAGAAAAAATAACGCCGGACAAAATAAACCTGTCGATTTTTTTACCTCTTCTCCAGCCTGATTCTATGCCTAAAATTATCCCTGAAATGCCTGAGATTAGCATAGAAAGGCCCATAAGCAGTAGAGAGTAGGGGATACGGGATATAAGTATATCTATGACCGGCTTTTTATAGTAAAAGGAATAACCGAGGTTCCCCTTAAAA
>CAYVWW010000069.1:0-6421 GCA_964455605.1 uncultured Actinomycetota bacterium
CATATATAATAAAAAAGATTTGGATCCAATAGTTATAAATAAACTATTAAATACCCTGCCGTGTTTTTCCATTGCTTCAGAAAGGGTATGGCCCGATTGAACGTCAATCTTAATTTCCGATATTACTAATTTGAATTTCTCATTCGATGTCTGTTTCTCAAGGACCACCAGGGATTCAAGAAGAGACATACCGGAAGAAATTAATGTTGAGAACTGCCTCGTAAAAATTACAAGGTCCTTTGTTTTAATACGGTTTAAAAAGCTTAAGTTTATTGTTTTCCCCTTAAGCTCGAATTTTTTCTCTCTTTTTGCTTCCGTTATATTAATAATAAAATAGCCCATCTCTCTCAGCTTAGAGGCTACGGTATCCTGAGAGTCAGAATCAAGGATACCTTTTATTGACTCCCCCTTGGAATTTCTAACCGTATAATTATATACTGGCATATTACGCTACCCCTGTCATGTCAAGTTTAAAAAATATCTCCAATCAGCTGCTTATCATTCTTCTTACTTCTTCAATGCTGTGAGATTTTTCCAGTGCAAGTTTTTCCGAAATTTTTCCTTCCTTGTAAAGATTTGCAAGAGACATATCCATTGTCATCATTCCTGCCCTTCCGCTTGCCTGTATGGCCGTATATATCTGGTGCACCTTAACTTCCCTTATCATATTCTTTATCGCAGTATTAACAAACATTAATTCTATTGCCGGCAACCTCCCCCCACCATCAATCGTAGGCATTAATTGCTGGACCATAACAGCTCTTAAGGTCCCTGCCAGCTGTGCCCTAACCTGCCTCTGCTGATATGTAGGGAACACATCTATTATCCTGTCGATAGTCTGGGGCGCATCCTGTGTATGCAAAGTTGAAAAAACCAGATGCCCTGTTTCCGCTGCTGTCAACGTGCTCGCTATGGTCTCAAGGTCCCTCATCTCACCAACCATTATAACATCGGGATCCTCTCTTAACACATATTTCAAAGCATCCGAAAATGTATGCGCGTCAGTTAATATCTCCCTCTGCGATATTATGCTTTTTTTGTGTTTGAACAGATATTCTATCGGGTCTTCAATCGTTATAATGCTTTCAGACCTGTTTTCATTAATCAAATCGATTATAGAAGCCAGCGTGGTTGATTTTCCACAACCCGTAGGACCCGTAACAAGGACAAGCCCCCTCGGATATCTTGCAAATTCTTCTACCTGTAGAGGCAGGCCCAGTTCAGCTATAGTTGGAATTTCCCTCGATATATACCTGAAGGCAGCTGCCAGCGTATTTCTCTGATAATAATAATTAGACCTGAATCTACCGTGCCCAGGTAGAGAATAAGAAAAGTCAACAGAAAGTTTTTCCTTTAGTCTTTTTAATTGTTCATCATTTAATATCTCTGTCAGTATCTTCTCAGATAAATCCGGTGTAATATCGCCAAACTTTTCTAATTTTACCAGCCGGCCGTGTACCCTGAATATAGGAGGGAGGACGCATACTATATGTATATCCGATGCTCCGACTCTTATCGCTTCAATTAAAATATCATCTATCTTCATTTTTCCTCATTATCTACTTTATTATATTTACTTTCTATATTGCTATTTTATTATCTTAATTGATTTTTGTCATATCAATCAAGATATTTCCCCTTATTTCTTCTATGCAATCAACTTCCGGCATTATGCCAAACCATGCTTCAAATGATAGCGCTGCCTGGTATATAAGCATATCAATCCCTCCTATTACATCTGCGCCATCTCCTAATGCTTTTTTAATCAGGAGAGTCTTGTCTGGATTATATACAATATCAAAAACTAACTTGCCCCCCAGGTTCCACGATTCCGGTACAGGCATTACATTCCTGTAAGATTTCATATACATTCCTATCGGAGTGCAGTTGACTATCAGGTTAATATCATCTATCCTGCTGTCCAGTTCATGAATATCACTCAATCCTTCTATTAAATCGCCTCCCGTATCTTTAAAAATTTCTTTCACCTCTTCTATTCTTTCACCTGTCCTGTTGTATACCCATATTTTCTTAACTTTTCTTAAAATCATCCCATATATTACGCTTCTTGCCGCACCGCCAGCCCCTATAACAAGGCAATTGCTACCTTCCAGATTAAAATTTTTTCTATCCACTGATTCTAAAAAACCGCCAACATCAGTATTAAATCCGATCGATGTCTCCATTTCGCTGTCAAATTTTACGGTATTTACAGACTTTGTTGATTTAGCGAATTTATCAGACCTGTCTACAAGATTAAAAATTTCATACTTATAAGGCATCGTAACATTCAAACCCATAATTCCCAGATTTTTAGCGCCATTAAAAGTATCCCCGAGATTTCTTTCCTTAATCTCAAATGCTACATAAACAGCATCTACTGAATATTTTTGTATAAAATAGTTCTGTATCCTCGGAGACAGGCTGTGCCTCACCGGGTTACCGATCAAAGCCAATACTTTTGTTTCCGGACCAATCATATTTTTTATTTACATTCGTTGCTATTTTTAAATATTATATGTATGTCTTCTAATATCTTATTTCAAATGTGCTATATTTCTTACTACTTTCGAATTCTTCAATTTTTGCATCGGTTACTACAGAAAATGAAGGGCCTTTTTTTATTTCTTCTACAAAGGATTCTATCCCATCTTCTCCCTGGCAAACTACTTCAACTTTCCCGTTTACAGTATTCCTAACGTAACCTCTAACATCATACTTACCTGCAATCGATTCTACATAAAACCTGAATCCAACACCCTGAACCCTGCCCGATACTACAATCTTATATGTTTTAATATTTTCAGTCATATATCTTTTAATCTATTTATAAGAATAATACTAAAAAATTTTTATATTTTCAACTTCTCATATTTATCCAAATAATATCAATTTCTTATTCTACCGTTAAAACTTAAGTTATTAATTATTCATGACTTAATCCTGAAAAGCGAATATTTGTCTACTTCCCCCATACCGCACAGTATCACAATATCATTCGGATTTGCACACTCCAGTTCAGATTCATCTTTAGCCAACAATAATTTCGTTATCTTTATTTTAACAGGTTCCTTTCCGGGCATAAGTATATCCATAACCTCTCCCCTGCGGAACTGGTTCTTTACTTTTGTTACAGGCCCTTTATATTTTTCATTATAGCTATCGTATATCCCAACAAACCGGTACTTTCTTATATAACCAACATTATCGTTGCTTTCAAGTTCCATCCTGTCATCAAGGAACATAAAACCTTCTGTAAAATTTCTGTGAGAACACTTATCCAGTTCGGACATCAAATAAGATATTCTTTCTTCAGTAAATTCATTCTCCTTTATCCAGTCAAGCGCTTTTCTATAAACCCAGGTCGCAAGACTTACATAATTTTCTGTCTTCATCCTTCCTTCTATCTTTATGGCGTCAACCCCTGCATCCGCAATTTCCCTCAATCTTCCCAGAAGGCACAGGTCCCTTGAATTATATATATATGTTCCCCTTTTGTCCTGCATTACTGGAAGAAGCATATTCGGCCTTTTTTCTTCGAGCAGGTAATATTTCCATCTGCAATTCTGCACGCACTTGCCTTTATTGGCATCCCTGCCCGTCATGTATCTACTTAACATGCATCTTCCCGAGTACGATATGCATAATGCCCCGTGGACGAATACCTCTATTTCTATGTCTGTATTTTTTATGATTTTTTTTAAATCAGAAAAGCATACCTCCCTCGCAACATTTACCCTGTCTGCTCCCATTTTTTTGAAAAAGTTTATTGCCTCACTATTGTTTAGATTAACCTGCGTACTTATATGTGTGCTTATCTCCGGTAAAGATTCTCTTACAATCCGGAACACTCCAAAATCTGCTATTATAATCCCGTCAATATCAATTTTTTTTAGCTCTTTTAAATATTCTCTTAATTTTTCCAATTCATTCTCATCTATTATTGAATTAAGGGTAAAATAAACTTTAGCGCCGTATTTATGTGCATAGTTTACAGCATCTTTTAGCTCATCAAGGGTAAAATTTCCTCTTATGCTCCTTAAATTAAAATCTTTTCCCCCAACATAAACAGCATCCGCTCCATAATTTACGGCATATTTCAAGACATCCAGGTTGTTTGCAGGTACCAGCAACTCTGGTACTTTATTATTATGATATGACATTTTTCTTAATTTATATTAATTGGGCCTTTAAAAAATTCTGATACCGATATACCGTCACCTATATCAAAAAAATAACTTTTAAAAAACTTCTTAGTTTTTATATATCTAATATATTCTCTTATCCCGTTTACGCTATTTAAATCATGCCTGTTAACTTTTTCCTCTAACACTTTATTCTTATATAATATATTATCCGCAATAATAATGGCTCTGTCACCCAGTTTGTCTTCAATAGCTTTAAAGTAAAAAGGATACTCGAGCTTTGCTCCATCAATGAATACCAGGTCAAATTCTCCTTTAAGGCCTGGAATTATTTCAAGGGCATTACCATTTAAGAAACTTAAATTGACCGAGTTGAATTTAGTCTTTAAAAAATTCTCAGCTTTTTCCAGCCTCTTCTTATTTAAATCTATACCTGTATAGCTACCGCTACCTAAATTCTTTACTAAAAAATACGATGAAAATCCGATTCCGCAGCCAATTTCAAGGATATTTTTAGGATTTTTAATAAGACATACCAGTTCAAGAAATCTCCCTGTTGTTTTATCAACTACAGGTATCTTCTTCCGGCGCGCATCCTCAGCCAGATTATCCAGCAACTTTCTTTCCTCTAAGAAGAATTCCATACTTCTATTTTGCATTATTTATATTCGCACCGTGTTCTTCAAGTGTAGATGAAAATGAATGGATGTGCTTTTCACTATCCGTAACAACAAAATATAGAAAGTCCACATCAGCAGGGTTTAAAGCTGCTTCAATCGAGGCGATGCCGGGATTGCATATCGGGGTCGGGGGAAGTCCGGCATACATATATGTATTATACGGGGAATCGGTTTCCTTATCCTCTTCCGTCAGGCCCTCTTCCCATTTTTCAAGAATATAACAAAGTGTAGCATCTATATCCATTTTCATATCAATATCAAGGCGGTTATGGATGACTGCAGAAATCAAAGCTCTTTCATCTTCGATATACGCTTCTCTTTCAATCATTGAAGCAATTTTTAAAATATCGTATCGTGAAAGTACCTTATCTTCAGCAAATGAATAATCCAGGCCCCCCGTCTCAAATTGATACTGAGCAAGCATCATTTCAAAAATATTTGTCGCATCGTAATCAATCGTTATTTCATATTTTTTTGGGAAAAGAAAACCTTCAAGACTTGTAGCTCCTTCCAGATAATCATAATCGTAATTGCTTACATCCACTACATTTTCCATGTCTTCCTTTTCTATAAACGGTATGTCCGATGTAACTCTTTCAATTATTTGTTTTATTGTCCAACCTTCGGGAATCGTAAATTTATACGTTATCACCGGAGAACCTGCCGTTATGGCATTTAATACCTCTTCATATTCCGAACCTGTCTCTAATTTATAAACACCCGGAATCAGGTTACCTTCTTCGCCTCTCTGTTCAACAAATAACGTAAACAGGAAAGCATTGTCTATTATATTTTTTTCTTCCATTAAAGCTGCTGCTGCCTTTAAGCTCATTCCTTCTACTATCTCAAATTCAACCTCAATGCCGGGTTGAATTTCCTCAACTTCTCTGGTTTTAAATATATTACAGGATACAAGCAATGATAAAAGCATAAAAATAAGCACAGCATAGCAGGTGAAAAACCAAGCATATTTTAATTTATTTCTAAAAATAGTTATAGATTTCATCTTCCTGCTATTCATTGCCTTCCTGCTGTCTAATGTTTTTCTTCAAATAACCATCAAGTATTAATCCGGCAGAAAATTTATCAATCTCTTTAATCCTGCCAGATTTTGATTTCTTTCCCGAATTGACTATAAGTACCTTTGTCGTATATCTCTCGTCAAAATAATCCACTTCTACTCCCAGCTTCTTAACTACTCCTTCAACAAAATCAAATACTTTCTCCGCCTGACTCCCAACTTCACCCCTTAGAGTGTACGGAACTCCCACAACGATTTTCCCGATTTTATATTCATCTATCACTTTTTTCAGCTTTTTGGCTACCGCGCCATCATTTTTTATAACTTCAAGAGGCGCTGATATTTTTTCATCTTTATCCGAAACAGCAACTCCTATATTTTTATCTCCTACATCTAACCCGAGTATTCTCATTTTTATTTATTCTCTTTCAGAACATCAAGGACCTTATCTTTAACCAGCCCCGCTATCTTCTTTATAGAACTACTTCCGGAAAAGCCCATCTGCGCGAAACCAGGCTTCCCGCCTCCTCCGCCTTTCAAAACTTTCCCTGCTTCCCCGGCAATCTTACCGCAAT
>CAYVWW010000070.1:0-6420 GCA_964455605.1 uncultured Actinomycetota bacterium
TTTTCTATAGAAGAAAATATATCGATACTATTATTAATTTTATTGATTATTATTATTATATAGTAAATTTAAATTTGAATAATTTACCAGAGACATTATTATTTAATGACTAACTGCTATTTTATCCCCTGTTATATAAATCGCCGTTTTAATTAATTTATTATATATATACCCTGAAAATTAGTATCTCTTAAAGACTTAAGACAAAGCAGATATCGGTATGTTCAATAGGAGTGCCCCCATCACGTATAACAATCTGCGGCTCATTATTAACAATATAGCGGACAAACCCCATCTTCTTATAAAACTCAATCCCTCTTCCATTATTTTCGTATACCGTAAGGTAAATATAGTCAAAGGCACCACTGCACTCATCTTTTAAATTCCCGAAAAGGGAAGAAGCAATATCTTTTCCCCGGCAATCAAGGTCCAGCGCTAAATATTCTACCTCGCAGGTTTTTTTACCAGATACATAATTACCCACCGGCTTTGCCAGAATCATCCCCTTAAGAATATCATTTTTAAAATATAAAAATGAATAAATTGAATAATGGTCAATATCGGCTTTCACTTCTTCGTATATCCTGCTGGCAAACTCCTCTGAAATAAATTTAATATTCATCAGCACTGAGATAAACTGATTTTTGTGCTTGCTTAAATAATTTTTATCTAACTTAACAATCATAACCAAATCCCTTAATTAATATTAAAAGACCATATAATTTTTGCTAAATCTGGAGATTCATTTATATAATAATAATTATAACAATAACGATACTGACAAGCAGCTTAACAATCCCCATTATCCTCCAGATGAACCTTTTGGGAAGACTGCTAATAAATTCATCCATCTTTCCGAATTCTTCAACCTTCCAGACTCTTGGAAACCATGGAAAAACAGGCTGCTTCGAAACAGCTTCCATACAACCTGAAGCAAAGAAAAAAAGCAGGGAAAAGCCGAGCCCGAATTTAACATACATAAAAGGAAATCCGGTATATACACCAATCCCAAGGAACAATGAACTTAAGAAAATCAGAATAGCCCATAAATGAGAAAATGTACTGATTTTTCTACCTTCAGGAATCCTGATTAATGCAGGAAATCCTATTACAAAAGCAATGATTAAAAAGCCAGAAGTAACAAACACAACTTTAAACAAGCCAATGTCTTCCACTATAAAATAAATCCATAAAGTAATAACCCCGGCAAAAATTGAATATAATGTCCAGATGAAAAGCACGGCTCTCCATATTCTGAGCTCATAATATTCCTCCTTAATCAATGACGCAAATCCAACAATAAAAAATGTCAGAGCAATAATAAAAAGAGGTATGCTAACAATTAATGAAAGAATTTTACCAAGATTAAAAGTACTATTTGCAAGATTATAATCAAGTAATGCCCATCTACAGAAAAGGTATGCCAGGCCAAGCATAAAGGGAAGTAGTATCCAATCCAGCCAATAAGTCGTTACAGATATCTTATCGGGTTTTTTCATAATATTTTCCTCCTATTATTAACAAAACCGGATTTATTATTTCATGCCCGCAAACATCATTACTGGTCGGGATGGGGGGATTCGAACCCCCGACCTCAGCGTCCCGAACGCTGCGCGCTAAACCAGGCTGCGCTACATCCCGACAACAAAACTTAATTCCCGTAACCTTTCATATAGCTTTACCATTCTATCAGCTAAAATTAAGATTTTAAAGAAAATCTAATCCGTTAAGTGCACACTTTTTATTCCTTTGAGCATGACTCAAGGTAGCTCTTAACTTCTTTTAAATTATTAAATTTCTTAAATATCATTTCCTCTAATTCCCCTTCCGGCTTAACCAGGTCAGGAACCATAAAGGGTAACATTCCAGCCCTGCTGGCAGCTATTATCCCGTATTCCGAATCTTCTAAAACTATGCAATTTTCCGGTTTTAAATTCATCTTCCTTGTGGAAGTTAAAAAAATTTCCGGATCGGGCTTACCATTTTGTATTTCATCCCCACAGGTTATTAAATCAAAATATTTCTTCGTATCCGATAAGCCAAGCAGCATTTCCGTCCTGCTCCTTTTTGTCAGCGTAGCCAGGGCTATCTTCAATCCCCTGCCTTTGAGGTACTTTAGAAGTTCAAATATCCCTTCCTTTAACGGCACCCCGTTTGATAGTATATGGCTTTCTGCAAGTTTTATTTTTTCAAGCCTCATATCCTCATAAGGGAATTCTTTCCCATAATATTTCCTGTAAACCTCCCCTGATTCTGGTTTATTGAGACCAACTGTTTTTCTAAAAACGTCGTAGTCGATATCGTAACCAAATTTTTCGCCTGCTTCCTTCCATGTAGTAGATGCAAGTCTTTCCGTATCGAACATCAATCCATCCATATCGAATATTACCATTTTAATTTCACGACCATCTACCTTCATTTACCCTTATCACTCCTTCGCTTCCTGAACCATGCCCGGCCAGATTATTACTTTTATATATAGTCAGCAATATTAAAAAATCCTGTCAGTATTGGCAAATTGCCCAAAATTACTTCCCAAACATTTCAATACAATTAACCGCTCCCCTGAAATCCGATATTTTAAAGAATTCATCCCTTATTTTATTTACACCCTGCGAACCCTTAAAAATCCAGCATAGGTGTTTCCTGAACTCCTTCACACCTCTGTCTTCTCCCTTGAAATAAACAAGAAACTCCAGGTAGAGCTTTGCAAACTCTTTTTTCCATTCGATGTCCGGCTCAAAATCATTATCTATTACCAGGTTACTTTTACCGGCTAAAAGATATATTAACACATCCATCAAGAACCACAGCCTGCCTTTTGCTTTCCTTCCAATCATAACTCCGTCACAACCTGTGTAGTTAAGAACTTCTTCCGCTTTTTCGGAAGAATCTATATCGCCACTCGCAATAACCGGTATTTTAACGCTTTCCTTGATCTTTTTTAATATCTCATAATCAGCCTTTCCGGTAAAACCCTGCTTAACGGTCCTCCCGTGAACCGATATTGCGCACGCCCCGGCATTTTCTGCAATCTTTGCTATATTCAGGATATTTATGTTATTTCTATCCCAACCTATCCTTGTTTTAATGGTAAGAGGTTTTCTTAATATCGCTGAAACCCTCTTTATCATCCTCTCCACTTTATCCTCGTCCTTCATAAGATACCCGCCGCTTCCGGACTTTAATACTTTGGGAACAGGACAGCCCATATTGATATCTATGATATCTGCCCCGTCTTCCAGCTTCAATGCCGCATCTGCAATTATATCAGCATCAGAGCCAAATAATTGAAGCGCGCATGGCCTCTCATAGCTGGTAATTATACTTAAATCAATGCTCTTCTTGTGTCCGTAATGGATCCCGTAACCGGTAACCATCTCGGTAAAATTAAGAGCTGCTCCAAAATAGCTTGCAAAAATCCTGTAAGTATTATCACTTATCCCTGCGAGCGGGGCGGTTATTATAGGATTCCTTACAATAACATCCCCGATTTTAAATGAATATTTTTGTGTACCGGAATCAATATTATACGGATGGGTCAATTCATTACCAGACAAAAATTTATCCAATATCCAGTTAAAATCCCCCGTACCGAGTTTTAAATAAGAATCCTGTTGATTGCTGTAAGATTTGTCTTTAATCCTTAAATTCCTGTTTGTATAATCATTTAGGAACTTAACCACAAGTTTTTTAAGATTACCGGTAAGATTGGTTAATTTGAGAGTCTCCACATCAATAATAAATTATCCTTAAAGAATCATATATCTTTTACTTATTTTTCTTAAATAAAATTGCAAGACCTTTCAGGGTTAATTCAGGGTCATATAGTTTAATCCACCTGCTCCTGCCTACCATCAGAAAAGCAAGCCCCCCTGTTGCAACCACTTCCGGCTTGAAACTTTTATCCCTGTCTTTCTGCTCCTTGATTATACTATCCATAATAAAGTCCACCTGTCCAAGAAATCCGTAAAGTATTCCAGAACGAACTCCATCGTAGGTATTTTTCCCTATTATAGAACCGGGCCAGCTAAGGTCGACTTTTGACAATTTAGCTGCGTAGCTGAAAAGTGCTTCGGATGATATTTCTATGCCTGGAGCAATTACACCGCCCGTATATTCCCCTCCTGAAGATAGGATGTCAAAAGTGGTTGCGGTCCCAAAGTCCATCACTACCACCGGATAACCATAGATTTCTTTTGCAGCAACCGAGTTAGCAATTCTGTCAGCTCCTATCTCATCGGGGTAATCATAATTAATTTTAAGATCTGTCTTTACCTTATTGCTTACTATAAAAGGCTCTAAATCAAAATACTTTCCACTCATTCCTGTAACTTCATCCATCATGCCCGGCACAACGCAGGAAATTGCAATACCTTTTACCTCACCCGGCTCGAATTTAGAATTTCTCAAAAAATTAAAAACCAGTGTCCCAATTTCATCGGATGTTTCACGCCTTGGGGTAGCCATCCTCCAGGAGGATATAATTTTATAATCTTTAAAAAGACCGATAACAGTCTGCGTATTGCCGATATCTATTGTCAGCAACATTTTTTAAATCCCTTCTTTCCTGGTTTATAATTCTGGATAGCTTTATATTTTACATTAAAAATATTTAAATGTTATTAAAGTAAATTCATCAGGCTCTCGTAAATGGTTATTATGCCCGGTCCCAGTACTATAATTAAAAGAGCAGGCAATAAAAGAATAATAAGGGGGAAAACCAGCTTGACAGGTGCTTTGATACCTGCTTCTTCTGCCCTTACGCTTCTCCTGTTCCTGATCTCTGCTGCCTGGACCCTCAGGATTTTACCTATTGATATACCCAAAACATCTGCCTGGATTATAGATGCAACAAATGTATCCAGGTCAGGTACGCTTGTCCTTTTTACCAGGTTGCGGAATGCCTCCCTCTTTGAATAACCCACATTCATCTCATTTAACATTTTATTAAATTCATCACCCAGGGGCCCTTTTATGTTATCAGCCACTTTGGACAGTGCTATATCAAAACCCATTCCGGCTTCTACAGTTATGGTAAGCATATCAAGAGCATTCGGGAGGACTTTCCTTATTTCTTCCTGCCTTGAGTTTATTTTGTTGTTCAGATATATGTCCGGCAAGAAATATGATAATGGAATAAGTGCAAGAAAGAAGAGGCCTATCATTAATGAAACATCAAGAAATACTGATACCAGTATAAAAATTATTAAAAATATTACAGAAAATATAAATTTCGTCATCAGGTAAACATTGACATCTACTCTTTCCAGGAGCCCTGCCAATTCAAGTTTATGTTTCGTAGTTTCTATAACTCCCTTGGGATTAAAGCCCTTGGTTAAATTAGCTATCCTCTTAAAAAGAGGCATCATTACTCTCTCGAAAAAAGAAGGTACCCTTACTTCCTCTTCTTCCCGCATGCTGTAATAGGATAGCCTGCTTATAATAGTATCCTGTTTTTGTTTTCTTGTAACAACAAGCAGCACTATCGAGAAGAACAATAAAAATGCTGCCAGGAAAACCAGTCCTATCACTACATATATAGCATACTGCGGATACTCTAAATATAATGACACCAATTTTGCCATCATTTGTTTTTACTACCTTTCAAAAGCTTTATCCTAAAATAATTTAAACTCATACCAATCATTACCATACAAATTCTAAAAATCCTATTTGCGTAAATCAATATTTAATCTGGATAATTTTTATAATCCATACTGCTCCTAGAATCATAAAAATGCCCGCGCCAACCAGCATTAAAATACCAATTTTGGTCGTGAACAATAAGCTCATATATTCCCTATTTAAAAACATCAGTAAAAGCCCAACAATGATAGGGAGAGCTATAAGGATAACTGCCGATAGCTTTCCTTCCGATGTAAGAGCTTTTATATGGTTCATAACCCTGTCCCTCTCCCTTATAGTATCGGATATTGTGCCAAGCACCTCCGATAGATTACCGCCGACCTCTCTCTGGACATTTATCGCCATGACAGTCCACTCTAAATATTCGCTTCTTACTCTATCTGATAAATTTTCCATCGCTTTTCTTTCTGTTATCCCCATTCTCATCTCGCTTAACATCCTTCTGAATTCCTCGGAAAGAGGAGGCTTTGATTCATCCACAACCATACTTAGCGCCTGGTTAAAACTGTAACCTGCCTTAAGCGAACCGCTTATCAACTGAAGCGCATCGGGAAGCTGTTCGTGAAATCTTTTAAGCCGCTGTGCCGATTTTATGTTCATAAGTATAAAAGGACCCAGAACTGCTATGCTAACAACAAACAAAACAATAAACAGGTTATCGCTAAAATAATAAGATACTATTCCCAGAGTTGCTATTCCAAACAAATGAAGGGTTATAAATTCCCCTCTTCTTATCTTCAGGAAATTTTGAAAGATTCTCTAAAATTTGAG
>CAYVWW010000071.1:0-6407 GCA_964455605.1 uncultured Actinomycetota bacterium
CTCATGAAGAAATAATTTCCGGTTTAAAATCAAAAGTTGCAGAAAAAACTGGAAAAGATTATGCATAGGATTAGATACCTTCCCATAGCACAAAAAGATTTGCAGGATATTATATTGTATTTCCTTGATAATCTTAAATCGCCAAAAGCTGCTATGGATTTTATTCAAACTTTTGACAAATCTATTCTGAGGTTAAAACAGTATCCATGCTCCTGCAGACTATATCAACCACAGAAACCACTGGAGTTCGAATACAGATTCTTACCTGTAAAAAATTATCTTGTATTTTATATAGTGACTGAAAATATAATAGAGATACATAGAATTATCTATGCTAAAATGAACCTCAAAAAGATTATTAAATAATCTGCACTTAGTATTAACCAATATATATAACTTTCTCTATTTATTCGCCATTTAGTGGCCGCATATTTTCCTTATGGATCAATTCATTGCAGAGGCTTTTACGGGGTAGTATCCCTTGCTGTGGAAAAATAATTCCTGACCGCATTCGCAATCCTATTCCACATTGGTTTTTGAACTGACTTTATTACCGCCACATCGAAATTTAAATAATCTGTCGTTGCTTTACTCAAATCCGAATAATATCCCCTGTACTCTTCCGGTAAGAGCTTTGCAACCTGGTACATTATCTCATCTGCGATAAGCTGCCGTTCTTTTTTATCTGGATAGGCGCTATCTGAGCGAACTGTGAATGGGGCACCAACCCGTAGCGTGACCCTCGTCCTGCGCAGCTTTTTGATGTTCTTAAAAAACTTTTCCCCGCCATACTGGGCAACAGGCATAATAGTAGCCTTACTTTTCAATGCAATTAGCACCACGCCTGTGTGCGCTTTTATCAACCGCCCATTTTTCGTGCGTGTTCCTTCGGGTGCAATTGCAAAAAAATCCCCCTGATTGAGAACTTCTGCCGATTTTTTAAAAGCTTGAAAGTCAGCAGCGCCCCTTTCAACTGGAATTGACCCCCATGAACTAAATAATAATCTTAAAAAGGGAGTATCAAACGTTTCCTTTTTAACCAGGAAAAAGATCTTACGGGGATATGAAAAAGCCAGAGATGCAATCACGTCCAGATTGTTTATATGATTGCCAATCAATATCATCGGACCCTGGAGTGGCACAGCCTTCAATTCTTTTTTATCTATATCACATGTTACTAATAATACAAACCTCATAAGGAGGTTGGTTAGAAATTTAATTACCAACTATCACTCCCCCACTATTAAATCAATCTGCTTTGGGAATATTTTTGCAGACAAATAATCTCCCTTTTCACAAATTGTTTCCCCATCGGCATGCACCGGAAGTTTTCCTTTCAAGGCAGTGATTTCAATGCTGCTGGTCAATGGCATTTTTACAGAAGGATGACCTTCCTGCGTCCCTGCCATAATTTTAGCCATTAACTTAATGGCAACAAGCCTGCTTACCTGATCAACAATCATTAGACTGAATAATCCGTCATCAGGTTTCGACAGGGGCGTCATCTTAAATGAAGAGCCCATGCGCCATCCATTCATAACCGATACCATAAGACATTGCTGCTCAAGGGTCTCATTATCAATTTTAACCCTCAGGATTGGAGCTTTAAAATATAAAAATATCGTTTTTACCGCAGCAATTAAATAGCCCGGTATTCCCGAGAGGAAGGCGGGTAATTTCGCTGCTTCAAAACCCACAATAGTATCAAAGCCAATGCCAATTCCATTACAAAAGAATTTCCCGTTAGGATAATTTCCTCCAAAGACCTGTCCAACATCAATCGTTCTTGTTTTCCCGGCTGCAATCGCTTTTACAGCTTCCTCCAGCTCTTTAGGAATCCCCATGCTGGCAGCGAAATCATTGCCCCTCCCTGCAGGAATAACTGCAAGCTTTGTAATTTTCTTACCTTCAAGTTTGGATGCCATCAGGCCATTAATGATTTCATTCGAAGTGCCGTCACCGCCTACTGCAACAATCACGTCATACCCTCTTTCTGCAGCATCCCGTGCCAGGATAGTGGGGTCACCCGGTTTTTCCGAAACTATCAGTGAATAATCTACCAGATACTCGCTTAATAGTTCTTCAATTTTTGTTTTGTTTTTTAAAGCTGCACCCTTTGCAGCACTTGGATTTAATATAGCAAGATATTTCATGTTGATGATAATACCCTTTATTATCAATAATTTAAAGTGATAAAAATAAAGTGTTTACCTTAAAACACAATTCTGTTTTCCGTTGCACGGCCGGTCTTTCTAATTACGTGAACTTTTGAGCTTGAACCATTATTATTAATCATAAAAATATATTCAGTTATCTTCTAATAAAACCTACGGTGCAATAATTGAAAATATCAGTTCATGGAAATTAAATATTTCCAGCGCAAGCATTACTTCGGGGATCTTTGCTTTCAGTGTTATCGACGATAATTGCGAAGGAAATTATTTATGTGGCGGAATGGAATGCACGGTTTCAATACAGTTTGGACCTTTAGGTATTTTCAGCCCCGCCGGTACGGTATACAGCGGTAATTTAAGGATCAAATCAAATAACCTTGATGAAGGGACAGTCAATATAGGTCTCAAGGCAACACAGGGTTAAAAGATTGCTATCTGCCCTAGATATTTAAATAAAGATCATTTTAACTAAACATTAAACCTGAAATCTATAATGTCGCCATCATTTACAGCATACTGCTTGCCTTCGGACCTTAGCAATCCCTTTTCTCTTGCAACTTTAAAAGAGCCAACTTCCATAAACTTATCAAACGATATGGTCTCGGCCCTTATAAATCCCCTTTCGATATCGGAATGTATCACAGATGCTGCGACCGGTGCCTTATCTCCTTTTTTTATCGTCCACGCCCTAACCTCATCAGGACCCGCAGTTAAAAAACTTATAAACCCGAGTATCTTATAGGAAGATTTTACCAGTTTATCCAGGGAAGATTCTTTGATACCCAGCTCCTGCATAAAGACTTCTTTATCATCCTGCTCGAGCTGCGATAATTCCTCTTCGATTTTAGCGCAAATAAACAACACTTCGGATTTTTCCTTCAGCGCATATTGCCTGATGTCTTTTATAAAAGCCAATTCTTCCTCACTTTTACCCAGGTCTTTTTCCGCTATATTTGCACAATAAATAACGGGCTTCAATGTCAACAGCCCCATGGATTTAATGACCTTTATTTCATCCGGTAAAAGCCCGGCATTTCTTGCCGGCTGGCCATTCTCCATGACTTCCCTTACCATTTTCAGGATTTCGGCTTCTGCCTTTACCAGCGCATTTACGTTTCTTGACTGCTTCTCGATAGCTTTTATTCTTTTTTCAACACAATCAAGGTCGGAAACTATAAGTTCGAGATTTATTGTCTCTATATCCTCAAGAGGCGTATCCGGTGAAGTATCATAGCATTTTACGACATGCACCAGCGCATCTACTTTACGTATATCCGGCAGAAACTGGTTACCTGCTCCACCGCCATTTTTTTCAAGCCCGGCTATATCAACAAACTCTATATAAGCCGGAGTCTTTTTTCTGGGTTTAAAAATCTGTTCAAGTTTTTCAAGTCTCTCGTCAGGCACAGGAACTAATTTAATATTTGGCTTTTTGCCTGCGGAAATGTTTCTAGAACCAGCATCCCCTGCTTTTGAAAATGAGTTAAAAAGTGTTGTCTTGCCAGAGCCCGTAAGCCCTATTATCCCAAGCTTCATAAATACCTTTGTTTTTTTGACAGAATAAGAAATTATAACTATTTCTACAAAATAAGCAATACGTGATAAGGGGATTAAATCCTTTTAATGGTTTTTTAAAAAGTGGCTGTGCCAGTTATTTCTATTACCTAATGAATCTTTATAAATCTTGCATTTATGGCTACTATGATGGTGCTCAGTGACATCAGGGCCGCACCTACTGCCGGGCTTAAGACTATACCCAGCGGAAAAAGAACCCCTGCCGCCAGAGGAATGGCAATTATATTATATCCTGTGGCCCAGCCAAGATTCTGCAGCATCTTCCTGTATGTTACTTTTGAAAGATCCAGGATAGAAACGGCATCTAAAGGGTTGCTTTTTACGAGGATAATATCAGCAGTTTCTAAAGCTACATCAGTTCCTGCGCCAATAGCGATACCTATATCTGCCTGGGCAAGTGCGGGCGCATCATTTACGCCATCTCCTGTCATTGCTACAACCAATCCTCTTTTCTGGATCTCTTTTATTTTCTCAGATTTATCCCCGGGCAGGACTTCTGCAAAATATTCCTCGATACCTAACTCCTCTGCTACCCATCTGGCAACCTGCCTGCTGTCACCTGTAAGCATCACAGGTTTTATATTAAGCTCCTTTAATCTTTTTATTGCTTCTCTGGATTCTTCCCTTATTATATCGGCAAGAGCTATGGCACCAACAGGGCTGCCATTTATTAAAAGATATACTACAGTCTTGCCCTGTGAAGACACACTGTCAATTTTTTCACTCTTCTCTACTTTTATATTATTTTCCTTTAAATATCCCGGACTTACTATCATAACTTTCCTTCCATTTATAACCCCTTCAGCACCTTTTCCGGTAATAGATTTAAAATTTGAAACTCCATATTTATCGCCAACAGCCCCGGCAATAGCAATTGCTATCGGGTGCGATGAATGAGACTCAAGAGAGGCAGCATATTTAATTATTTCTTCTTTGCCAATCTCTTCATTCAAAGGTATGACTTCAGTTACCCCAAATTCGCCCCTGGTGAGTGTCCCTGTCTTGTCAAAAACAATTGCATCAATATTCCTGGCTCTTTCAAAGGCTGCCCTGTTTCTTATGAGAAGGCCCTTCCTTGCAGATAGGGCAGTAGATACGGCTACAACCAGGGGTATGGCAAGGCCAAGGGCATGAGGGCAGGTAATAACCATTACAGTTACAGCTCTTTCAAGTGAGAAAGCAAAATCTTTATTAACCAGCACAAGCCAGATGGTAAATGTTATCAGCCCTGCGGAAATACCGATAATCGTGAGCCAGAAAGCTGCCCTGCTGGCAAGATCCTGTATCCTTGATTTACTGCGCTGGGCCTGTTCTACTAACTTTATTACCCCTGAAATAAAGGAATCTTTACCGGTTTTTCTAACCTCAACTATTACCGACCCCTCACCGTTTATCGAACCACCTATTACCTGCATGTCTTCCTTCTTAGCCACGGCTCTGGATTCGCCAGTAAGCATTGATTCATTTACCGAAGTTTCGCCCTTTATAATAACACCGTCCGCAGGGAATTTCTCACCCGGTTTTACAAGAACCCTATCTTCTTTCTCAAGTTTTTCCAGTGGCACATCAATTGTTTTATCGCCAGAAGTTACCTTATGGGCATCTTTAGGCATTAGCCTCGCAAGTTCATTTAGTGCCCCCGACGCCCCTATTACCGATTTCATTTCTATCCAGTGGCCAAGCAACATCACCACAATCAGTGTTGCAAGCTCCCAGAAAAAGACCATGCCTTCAAGACCAAATACCACTGCGCTGCTATAAAAATATGCGACGGTTATAGCGATGCCTATTAGAGTCATCATACCCGGCTGTTTTGACCTGAGCTCGCTGTAAAGACCCTTTAGAAAAGGCCATCCACCATAGAAAAATAAAACAGTGGATAATACAAACAGAACATAAATATCCCCCGGGAACTTCATAACTTCTTCAATATTCAAAAAGCTCTGTATGAGGGGTGACAACAGGAGCACGGGTAAGGTTATTATGGCAGAAACTATAAAACGTTTCCTGAAATCTGCTACCGTATGGGCGTGGTGATTATGTTTACTGCGATTGTGCCCACCGTACTCATGCCTGCCGTGTTCATGCTCGCTGTGCACATGCTCGCTATGTTTTTTATGTTCATCCATAATAAATAATTAATCCCCAACCGGATAATCTTCATTACGAATATTAATATTCTACCATTTTTATTTTTTACTGCATAAACTCGAACACTTTACCCTCTTTATCATATTTAAAAACCTGAATTTACCAATCGCCCCAAATTGGTATAGAATAATAGAATTGATTAATATAATCCGGCTACAACTTAAAAGATTAACCAGAAGACGAACTAAAAATTATGGAGGAAGGCAATAATATCAACTAAATATTTTCATTTACGCCTGGTAATCTGGTTTTAACTTTATCAACAGTTCCCGGTCATTTAAAGATGTGTTATAGGTGTCTTATTTTAAAACCCAATGTTTGCAATAATTGTTATTTCAGATAAAATCAATTTACTATTAATAATTCCCCATAGTTATAAATATGAATGAATTAATAAACTGGCTGTTAGAAGGCCCCTCCTGGGTTGAGTACAGGACAAGGATAGACTTAATGAATCAAACCGAGGATGATTCAGAAGTATTGCTTGCAAGAAGTAAACTATTAAAA
>CAYVWW010000072.1:0-6274 GCA_964455605.1 uncultured Actinomycetota bacterium
TCCCGTTTATTTTTATTTTACCGCTTCTTAGCTCTCTGTAGTTTACTTTCCCGTAAGATGGCTTGTTTCTTCTCTGGACGGAGTAATCGATGATTTCCGTATATATGTCCTCGTCTTTTACACGTAAAAATTCTACCATCTCTTCATCTATTACCGGGATGGGGATACCTATACCCATAAATATGGAAACACCATAGTTATGTAAGGTGCATGCTCTCAGGTAATCAGTTGACATTTCTTTTAAATTACCGATAACTGCAAGTGTTCCGGCAGAACCCATCGGGACACCTCCGGTTGTCCTTTCAACATCTGGATTGTGTTGTGTGCCATACCATGATACATAGCCCTCGGCGCCTGCAAGAAATATTCTGGTGCCTATTCCTATGGTCCTGTAATAAGGGTCGTTTATTAGTGGGCTCAACTGGCCCGACGTGGAAAAATTAGCATTCCCGAAATGGGGAAGTAACTTTCCCATATAGGTATATATTGTCCTGTTTGAAGAATTGGTAGCGACTGCGTAATTCTGGTAGGCATTCCTGGGATTGAAAAGGTATGCCTGGTTTATGGTATCAATAGTTATATAAGTTTCAATTTCTTTTCTGGGGTAACAATCGGTGCCGTATGAAGTTGCCCTTAATTTTATCGGCTTTCTCGAGATTAAATCTTCAATTACATGGGCGCCACCATATTTCATCCCCTCTGTTTCCGAAAGTTCGCTTGCTCCTATATATGCGTCGACGGCAGCAACTCCTGTATATACGGGGACATCGTTGAGCCATACTTTAGTCATTCTTATAGGAGGGTCCGCATGCCCGAAGTTTAAGAAAGCTCCGGATGAGCACATGGGGCCGAAAGTCGCGGTTGTAACGACGTCAACTTCCTTTGCGGTCTTTTTTACGCCATGTTTGGCCACATGGTCGATAATCTCTTCAGCATTCAGGACCACGACTTTTCCGCTCTTTATTTTTTCATTTATTTCTTCAATAGTCTTTGACATAGTAAATTTAAATCCAGATTTTATTTTAGTAAATTATAATACCCTAATATCAATTTTTTTCCAATAACCATATAAGGCAAGAATAGATTTTTCAAATGCCGTATAATATAATTTTTCTAAGACATGGGTTACAATTTTTTAACGGGATAATGGCAATTATATCTATCTAAGAGTATGAAATGAAAAAATGAAGCAGGGGAGATGTTAAGAAGCATATATGGAGAATTACGAAATAAATATTAGCAGCATATTTCCAGATAAGTTTGACATGGATAAGAACATTTACAGGAACAGTATAAAATATGCGGAAAAGTATAACTGGCACATCGTGTATAAATACAGCGACCTTATCGTTAGCTGCAACAGGGACGTGATTGGTAAAATCCGGAGTTTGCTGATAGAAGCATATGACTTACTCGAATCTTTGATTGACAAGGAACCATATTTCGGTAAGAGCCTGTCTCCTATAAAAGCTAAAGAGGATTATCCTCCTATAGCTAAAAAGATGTGTGAGAAGGCAGAAATATTCAACGTTGGGCCCATGGCTACTGTTGCGGGGGCGATATGTGATTACGTCGCTTCCGGATTGAGGGGGCAATGTAGCAGGTTGATCATAGAAAACGGCGGGGATGTTTTCATAAAGAGCAACAGGGATGTGGATGTGGGCGTATATGTTAAGAGTAAGATTTTTAAAGACAGGATTTATCTGAAAATAAGGTCAAAAGACACTCCATGTGGGCTTTGTTCATCATCGGGGATTTTTGGCCATTCCCTTAGCATGGGCAATGCTGATCTCGTTGTCGTATTGTCAGGGTCAACGATTAGCGCGGATGGCGCCGCAACGTCGATTGCAAACAGTATCGAGAAAGAAGTGGATATAAATAAGGTTATAGAACTCTATAAAGAAAAAAAGGATATAAGAGGAATTCTAATTGTTAAAGGCGAAGGCATCGGCATATGGGGAAAAATCGAGCTTGCCGGTACCTAGTCTTTCTTTAAGTTTTGTTCGGTTTCTAAATCACCCTTTTTTTCATCGCTTGTCTTAAGGAAATCGGAGTCTGAACCCACAACACTCTCGCCCTTGAAGAGGCCTCCTTTGGAAACGGTTAGGAGAGCGTCTTTCTGGGTAAGGTTTCCGATGAATTTTCCTGTCGAGGTGATTTCAACCTCTCCCGATGCTACCATGTCGCCCTTGCATGTGCCTGCTATGATTGCATTCATTGTCTGGACATTAGCCTCGACTTTTCCATCTTTTCCAATGGTAATATCCTTGCCTGCGATAATTTCACCTTTTGTTGAACCGTCAATTCTTAAAGAGCCGGGGCAGTTTATTTTACCGTCTATTTCAACGCCCTCGGCAATTATAGTTAAATTTTTTGCGCCCTTAGCTTCACTTCCTCTTATTGATAGCATACTAGCTGTTCCTTTCTCTCTTAAAAAGCTGCCCGAAACTCGGACCTATTTTTTCGTGAAAGTTATTATAACACGTTTTAAATAAAATTAGAGTGCATGGCTGTGAGTTAAATTATATTGCTTTAAATTTAACCTGCAACAATATAGAATTATCTAAGAGATGAGATGCCGCCGGGAATTATGGCAGGCGCCGTTAATTATGACAGGTGACTGCTTGCAAATCTCTATATATGGTAAAGGTGGATAAAATTGAAGCGGAAAAATATATTATTTAAAAATCATATTTTTATCATAGTTGTTTTATTAATGTTCATATCTTCAGGTAGTTTATCATGCACCGAAAGTCTGGAAAAATTAAATTTAATCCGGGGTCAGGAAGAGGCGGCGGATTCCGATGATAGCGGTGTGCTATCTGGCGGAGAGGAAGATAAAGAGGAGGATGTTGAAGATATAGAGGAAGAAGTTGACCCTGCAAGGGTGTGGGTAGACAGCACGGTACCTGCAGATGCAAGCATAAAAATTAGAAACAGGCTGGCGAGAGCCCTCGGGGAGATAGAGATAGCAAACAGTGGTGAAGATAATGATATACGGGTTGAGATAGGCAGGCCGCTTAAGGATTCGGCAGCGATATATGCCTTAGCGCCGGTAGTGTCTTTTTTCACGATTTTCGATAGCATTTCTTATGATAATATAGTTGATTTATGGGAAGGAAAAAGTAAAGACCTTTCCGATGTATCAGCTGACGGTTCAGAGATGGAAATTATTCTTACAGAGGAAGTTTTCGGTGTCCTGGAAAAGATTCTTGGCGAATGCGGAAATGAAAATATTCGGATAGTTATGGAAGAAGAATTATTATCGGAGATTGAAAGAGGTAACGTCTTTTCTATAGTTCCTTTTGAAGATATCGAAAAGAAGTATAAGGTCCTGGATATTGACAATATGTCTGTATTCGATGAAGAACTTGACATCTATAACTACCCTCTGGCATTTGGTATAGATGTTAAAAGTGACGACCCTGCGGTTGAAGAAAAAGTAGAAGATTGCTTTGGGAATGAATTGATAACTAACAGAGATACCGAAAAAATGTCTTCCATGATAATGACCGGCGTGACCGCAATGGTGAGGGGTACTGCAAACAGGATGGAGAAATACGGCGTTCTTTATCCTGCGGATAAGATAGTTAATATATTAAAAGATGCTGATATAACACACATCAGCAATGAGGTGCCTTTTGTCGAAAACTGTGATGTATTTGTTGATAGGTTTCCGGTTTTTTGCAGCAGGCCGGAGTATATAGAGCTTCTTGAGCATGTGGGGACAGATGTCGTGGAGCTTACAGGGAATCATATGAATGACCATGGTCATGACTGGTTTGTATATACACTTGATATGTATGATGATAGAGGATTGCCTTATTATGGCGGGGGAAGGAATCTGGAGGAATCATACGAGCCCGCCATCCTGGAGGTAGATGGTAACAGGTTTGCATTTCTCGGGTTTAACTGGTGGGGACCAGCATCTGATTGGGCAACGGAAGATACACCCGGCTCGGCGCCACCAAACTTTGAAGATTTCGAAGAAATAATAAAGGACCTTAAAAGCAAGGGGTGTATCGTAGTTTTTACTTTTCAATACCTCGAAAGCTATCAATATAATCCCACCGGCGGCCAGGTAGATGATTTCCGCAGGATGATTGATGCAGGGGCGGATATAGTAAGCGGCAGCCAGTCCCACTGGCCAATGGGCGTAGAATTCCGTGGAGACGGCTTTATAAATTACGGGCTTGGCAATCTCTTTTTTGACCAGATGCATAGTGAAGGTACCCGTCAGGGGATTATTGCAAAACATATTTTTTATGAGGGGAAGCATATAAATACTATTATTATTACTACCATGCTGGAGGATTACAGCCAGCCGGTGCCTGCTACTCCGGAGGAAAGAGAAAAAATCCTGGCTGCTATTTTTGAGGGGAGCATTAGGTGATTGTATCTGAAGTATTTAAAAAGAAGAGGGAGAGTACCTGCGGTAGCCAGAACGATATCCATACTCTTAAAGATAAAACCGCTACTGGGAGTTATTGTGAGCAAAGTGGACCGTGAAATTGCGGATTTGTTCATTTAACGGTTTTTTTATTACCGAAATCTTTTTCACCAAAAACTGAGGCAGAGAAAATTAAAATTTCCGTATCCTTTTCCCTGTAGCAGTTACTGCTCATGCCTGCTTTATAACAGGTCTGTTCAAGAAACATAGTCCTGTTCCACCCGTAGTTTGTTGCAACCTGTGGCAAGAGTAAACCCTGGTAAAAACCCTTTTTTATGAAAATGCCATGTTTGCCAACTTTTACTTCTTTGAGTTCTTTTATTTTTCTAAGGGGGGAGAGAACAGATATTTCAATATCGGCTTTTTCCAGTTCACCGGGGGTAAGAGGATAAAACCTGGGGTCTCTCAACGCGGATTCGACCGCCATGTTCCTTACCGTCTGCCATAATGGAGTTTCCGCGGTAATGTTTCCTATGCAACCTCTCAGATTGCCGTTGATTTGAAGGGTGACGAATGATCCGCATTTAGTATTTAAAACTGGATCTTTAATTTCATATTCAGGCAGCTTTTTGTTGTTGACTGCAGATGTTATAGACTCACGGGCTATTTTTAAGAGTGTTTTTTTCAGTTTCGCAGTAAGTTTTAAGGTTTCCATTTATTATTTATACAAAAAAATTATTAAAATGTTTTTATGGTTAAACTATTATTCTTTATAAATGACAGCTGACATATATCCCACTACCGCGCTTTTATCTCCTGTGACATCTCCGGAATTTTTATAATCAAGAATTCTGGATTTATTCGCCCCCATTATTTTTGATGCAATCATTGCAGATATTACAGGTCCTCCACCGCACATTTCGAGGGTACTGCTAAGGAACCCTTCCTTCAGGTGCTCGGTATCGTAAGCGCCTACAAAATCTGTTACCCTGCTGTCGAGAGTAACTGCGGTATCATAAGAATGGTAGTGCGACAGGTCCGTGCTGGCGATTATTAAAATATTCTCATTTTTAAAATTTTCTCCTATGGAACTTCCGAGCTCATTTATGTTCTCGCTATCCTGCTGGCCCATTACGATAGGAACAATTTTTATATTGTTGAAAAGTACCTGTAAGAATGGGAGCTGGACTTCCAGGCTGTGCTCATTCAAGTGGCCTGTTTCCGATAGCTTTATGCATGAGCTTTTTTCTGCAAGGATTTCGGACCTTTCCTTATCAATATATATCAGGCCGAAGGGTGTCCTGAAAGCGTCTCCGTTAAATATGGAAATGAAATCGAAATATTCTGAATGTGACGGCGCGATTATAAATATACTGTCAAAATTTTTTCCGGCAATCTGTTTATATGAGTGAGCCGCAACCTGGCCTGAGTAAATATAACCCGCATGGGGACATATGACGGATTTGATGTTTTCTATATCAGGGTGTAATTCTATGCTGCCCAGAAAATTGTTAATTTTATTGCGCAGGGCACCCTGGCTTCCGGGATAGAAACTCCCTGCTGCTATGCTTTCTCTTATTTTGCTGCTTTCTATCATAATGGCCTTCCCTTAAATATTATTTTTTAGTAAAGAACCATAAGGTTATATTAAGTATTATGGTAAGGGCGATACTAAGAAGAATACATGAAACCAGTGGAAAATTAAAAGTAAAATCTCCCCTCTGTATTTTAATATCTCCTGGTAGGTTGCCAGCGAATGGTGTTCTGGAAAAAAGATACATAAGACCACCTAAAATAATTATACCGGCACCGATAAATATTAAGGTTTTTCCTATAACGCTAAAATTCATAACAGAAAATAATTATATTTGATTTATATAATTT
>CAYVWW010000073.1:0-6106 GCA_964455605.1 uncultured Actinomycetota bacterium
GTTAAAGCGCTATGCTGTTAGGGAGCGGGTTGCCCCGTTTGTTGGTGAAGAGCCGCGGGTTGCCCCGTTTGTTGGTGAAGAGCCAATAAGTGTTCTAATTGGCTCCCCGAGTAGGACTCGAACCTACAACCCTTCGGTTAACAGCCGAATGCTCTACCATTGAGCTATCGGGGAATGAGGACAACACACGATAAGCTATTATAGTATATAAGGAGTTAATTTCAATAGGGAATTCGCCAAAAAAATAAGCCTGCCCTATAACAAAACGTTAAAACAGCAGGCCGTATTAAGACTACCGATATTATTAATGCTCCAGAAAATCCCTTAAGACTCCACTTCTGTTTGGATGCCTTAACTTTCCAAGAGTCTTTGACTCTATCTGCCTTATTCTTTCCCTGGTTACTCCAAACTCTCTTCCAACTTCCTCAAGTGTCCTGGGGTGACCATCCTGAAGCCCAAACCTTAACTGGATAACTTTTCTTTCCCTGTCATTCAATGTATTTAAAACTTCCTGAAGCTGTTCCTGCAGCATCGTAAAAGAAGCAGCATCGGAAGGTGCCTCTACCTCTGAATCCTCTATGAAATCACCCAGATGGCTATCCTCTTCCTCTCCTATAGGAGTTTCAAGAGATACCGGCTCCTGGGATATTTTCATAACCTCCCTGACCTTCTCTGCCGAAAACTTCATCCTTCTTGCAATTTCTTCAGGAGTAGGTTCCCTCCCTAATTTTTGCAGAAGCTGCCTCTGGACTCTTATTAATTTATTTATAGTTTCTACCATATGGACGGGTATCCTTATGGTCCTTGCCTGGTCGGCAATAGCCCTCGTTATCGCCTGCCTTATCCACCATGTCGCATATGTAGAAAACTTATAACCCTTTTTATAATCAAACTTCTCAACAGCTCTTATAAGCCCTAGATTGCCCTCCTGTATAAGATCCAGAAATAGCATTCCCCTGCCTACGTATTTTTTTGCGATGCTTACTACAAGCCTTAGATTGGCTTCCACCAGCATCCTCTTTGCTTCGGCGTCTCCATCCTCTATCCTCTTTGCAAGGTTAACTTCTTCATATGCAGTAAGAAGCCTGACCTTTCCAATTTCCTTAAGATACATTCTTACCGGATCGTTCGTAGGTGACTTTACGGTAAGGTTAAGCTGCCTGCTTAAAGACTTTTCTCCACTCTTTTTTTCCGCAACCTTGCTGTCAAAGTTCTCATCATCTTCGCTTACAATTTCTATCCCCAGATTCTGGATAACATCATATATGTTCTCAATCTGTTCCTTCGATAGCTCTATATCTGAAAGGTTTTCAGCAATCTCCTCAGCAGTTAAAATGCCTTCAGTCTTACCCTTGCTTATTAAGGTTTTTACTTCTTCAAGTTTAAATTCCGAACCTCTCTTCATATTTTAATCACCCCTGATTTTTTATTTACCTCAGACTCATTCTCTCTTTTTCCAGCTCTATCAATCTCATGTAAAGCTGGTCATAATCACCATCTGGCCCATCATTTACCTGACTGCCATCACCAGTCCTCTTATTTCCCTCATATTCTATCATTTTCTTCCTTATATCTTCAATCTTTTCGGAAATGCGGATTAACTTCAAATTGTTAATAACCTCGCTGCTTACTCTGTCTATATTCTCGTCAGTAAAATGGGGCTCGCTGAATAAGATGTTATTATACAGTTTTTTCACACCTTCGTCATCTATTGCCCCTGACGAAATTTTGACAGGAAAGTTTAGCTTTTTATTTTCTTCCTTCGCCCTTTTAATCTCCTCACTTATAATCATATAAAGCTTCCTTGTGTCATCAAACTTGAAATAACCAGGCCCCATATTAACAATCTCGTCAATCCTGCTGCTCAAACCATTTATTATCAACCTTAACATATCTATTTCTATTCTCTTTAATGGAAAAACGCTATCGTTTTCCTCTTTCTTCCCCTTGCTCTCGTAATTACTGAGAACACGTGCACTATCGCGGCTAAACCTTTTCTTTAGCATTTCTTCCATAAGGAGGCTTTCCTTTAAATTTAACCTGTGGGCTACCTTCTTTATACATTCCTCCTGTATTATGCCCGAAGAAAGGGTCGATATAAACCTTACAAGGTGGTCACTTGCCTTAAGCTTGCCCGCCATGCTGTCTGTATTATATTTACCCAGGATTATATCAATGGTAAAATCTATAATCCCCGGCGCATCTTCAACCTTCTTTGTAAAAGCTTCGCTGCCCTTTTTCAAAACATAATCAGCAGGGTCATAACCTTCCTCAAGAACAGCAACCCTTATATTTAAATTATTCTCATAAAAAAGGTCCAGCCGTTCGTTATATTCCCTCAGGCGCTCAATTCCCCTCAGTGAAGCATCCATGCCCGCTTTATCACTATCAAAAACCAGCACTATGTTTTTCGTAAAACGGCTCAGAATCATTATTTGCTCTGAAGTAAGGGCAGTACCCAGACTTGCGACCACATTTTTTATTCCTGATTGTGAAAGAGCCATAACATCGGTATAACCTTCGACTATAAGAGCTTCGTCTTTATCAACAATAAAATTTTTTGCCTTATCTATTCCATATATATTCTTACTCTTTGAATAAAGCTTCGTCTCCGGCGTATTTATATATTTTGCTTTCTGCCCACCGGTCTTACTCTCCCCGGAAATAATCCTTCCACCAAAACCAACTGTTTTCCCTACTATATCCCTTATGGGGAACATTATTCTTCCCCTGAATCGGTCATAAGCCCCAATACTGCTTTTATCACTTTTTATAGCAAGCCCGCAATTTATAAGCTCATCTGCTTTATATCCTCTTTTTAAGGCAAAATTCGAAAAACCATCCCAGCTATCCAGGCTATATCCGACTTCAAATTCTTTTAAGGTAGCTTCCGTAAAGCCCCTATTTTTCAAATAATCCAGTGCAATAATGCCCTTTTTGCTGTTGAAAAGTACAAAATTAAAATATTTTACAGCCTGCTCGTTAAGTTTTGCAAGCAGGTTTTTTAGTTCTGACGAATCTTTTGAGCCACCCAGGTTATACTTTAACTTATAGCCGACCTTTTTTGCCAGGAATTCAACAGCTTCCGGAAACTCCATATTTTCTATTCTCTCTATGAAGTCTATGACATCCCCGCCTACGCCACAACCAAAGCAATGGTAAAATTGCCTGGTAGCATCCACGGTAAATGATGGAGTTTTTTCTTTATGAAAAGGGCAAAGCCCTGTAAAATTCCTGCCGGTTTTTTTTAGCTTAACATAACTGGATATGATACCATAAATATCAACCCTGGATTTTAATTCCTCTACTTCGCCCTCTTTTAAACTTCTACCCATTTTTCAGAAGATTAGATATAAATAGTTATAAAATAGTCATAAAATACACTGACAGACTCAATCAAGCCAAAAAGCATAAAAACAAATTTTTACGCTTCCGGAGCCCGCAAACTCCAAATCTATTTTACCACTAATATATTTTTTATCAGAGAGTTCTCTTTAAAATATTTAGCTAAATTTTTACTTTTTCTGGTCTTCTTCCTTTATGGCTGCCCTTGCTGCAGCAAGACGCGCAATAGGAACTCTGTAAGGTGAACAACTTACATAATCCATCCCTATCATATGACAGAATTCAACTGAACTCGGATCGCCACCATGCTCACCGCAAATGCCTATCTTTATTTTCTCCCTGGTATTCCTTCCTTTTTCAACAGCCATCTTGATAAGTTGCCCGACACCATCTCTGTCAAGCGTGGCAAACGGGTCTTTTTCCAGTATACCCTTATCTATGTAATCGGGAAGGAATTTTCCGGCGTCGTCTCTTGAAAATCCAAAAGTCATTTGTGTCAGATCATTTGTACCAAAGCTAAAAAATTCCGCTTCTTTAGCTATCTCGTCAGCCGTAACACAGGCCCTTGGAACTTCAATCATGGTCCCTATTTTATAAGTAAATTTCTTTTTGCTCTTCTTTATTATCTCTTTTGCAATCTTTATAATCTGTTCCTTTAATATCTTGATTTCATTAACATTGCCTACAAGCGGAACCATTACTTCCGGTTTTACCTTATAACCCTTCCCGGCAAGCTCGCTTGCTGCCTCGAATATCGCCCTTGTCTGCATTTCAAGAATTTCAGGGAAGGTAACTGATAACCTGCATCCCCTGTGTCCGAGCATAGGATTCATTTCATGCAGGGAATTCACAGTCGCTTTCAGTTCATCAAACTTTATCCCAAGCTCTCCTGCTATCTCTTTTATATCCGAATCTTCATGTGGCAAAAACTCATGAAGCGGAGGGTCAAGAAGCCTTATTGTAACAGGCAGGCCATTCATTACCTTAAATATTTCTATAAAGTCCTTTTTCTGCATGGGCAGGATAGCTGCCAGTGCTTTTTCTCTTTCTTCCCTGTTGTTTGCCACTATCATTTTCCTTACGGCCTTAATCCTGTCAGCTTCAAAGAACATGTGCTCGGTTCTACACAACCCTATTCCTTCCGCACCAAATTCCAGCGCAACCTCTGAATCATGCGGGGTATCGGCATTGGCTCTTACTCCGATTTTTCTGTAAGCATCAACCCAGCTCATGAATTTTTTAAAATCTACTCCTACTACCGGGTCAACTACAGGAATCCTGCCTTCAAAAACTTCTCCGGTAGAACCGTCAAGCGTAATCCAGTCGCCTTCGTTAATCCTGTTTCCTTTTACTTCAAGATATTTCTTGCCTTCATATACCTTTATCTCCTCAGCGCCTGCAACACAACACTTTCCCATACCCCTGGCAACTACTGCAGCGTGAGAAGTCATTCCTCCTCTTGCAGTAAGTATTCCCTGGGCTACTGCCATTCCCTGTATATCTTCAGGGGATGTTTCCATTCTTACCAGAACAACGTTATCTTTTCTTGCCTCTCTTACGGCTTCATCAGCATCAAAAACAACCTTTCCCAGAGCGGCACCAGGAGATGCAGGCAATCCCTTCGTAAGAAATTTTGCCTTATCTTTTGCTTTATTATCAAGCTGCTTGTGCAGCAACTGGTCAAGCATCTGAGGTTCAACCCTCTCTACTGCAGTCCTCTTATCAATAAGGCCTTTCTTCACCATATCAACAGCTATTTTCAGCGCTGCAATTGCCGTTCTCTTTCCTGCCCTTGTTTGAAGAATAAATAACTTCCCTTCCTGAATTGTAAATTCAAGGTCCTGCATATCCCTGTAATGGTCTTCCAGCTTATTCCTTACGCCAACAAGTTCCTTATACACTTTAGGCATTTCTTCCTGAAGTCTTGATATCGGCTGAGGGGTCCTGATACCTGCAACCACATCCTCGCCCTGCGCATTGAACAGGTACTCGCCGTAGAACTTATCCTCACCTGTTGCCGGATTTCTGGTAAATGCAACGCCTGTCCCGGAGTTTTCGCCCATATTTCCGAACACCATTACCTGTACATTCACGCCGGTCCCTATATTGTGCGGAATATCATGAAGATTCCTGTAAGAGATGGCCCTTTTATTATCCCAGGAACCAAATACTGCAGTAATAGACATTTTAAGCTGCATTCTCGGGTCCTGTGGGAAACTTTTATTCTTGGACTGCTTTATAATTTTTTTGTAATCCTCTACCAGCGCCTCCAGGTCTTTCTCATCAAGCTCGGTATCAAACTTTACTTTCTTTTTATCCTTTCTTGCCTGCAGCGCCTTCTCGAACTTATCATGCTCCACGCCCATTACCACGTCACCAAACATCTGGATAAACCTTCTGTATGAGTCCAGGCTGAACCTTGCGTTACCTGTCTTTTTAATAAGTCCTTTTATGGTTTTGTCATTCAAACCAAGATTTAAAACAGTGTCCATCATCCCTGGCATAGAAATCGCAGCCCCCGACCTTACTGAAACAAGCAGTGGGTTTTCTTCATCCCCGAAAGACATCCCCATCTTTTTTTCCAGTTTTTTGAGGTTTTCCTCGACCTGTTCATCCAGGCCCTCCGGATATTTCTTACCCAGCTCAATAAACAGGTTACAAGCTTCGGTAGTTATCGTAAAACCAGGGGGCACATGTAGCCCTATGTTGGTCATTTCTGATAAATTAGCTCCTTTTCCTCCAAGGAGTTTCTTCATCTCTT
>CAYVWW010000074.1:0-4357 GCA_964455605.1 uncultured Actinomycetota bacterium
GCATTCGCCGGCAGATTTACAGTCTGCTCCCTTTAACCACTCGGGCACCCCTCCGTTTGGAGCCGGCGGTCCGACTTGAACGGATAACCTGCTGATTACAAATCAGCTGCTCTACCAATTGAGCTACACCGGCAATTTAACCCGATTTATTATTATCATCATACCGCTTGATAATGTCAAGCTGAAAGAATCTCATTTACCCAAAAGGTATCGCAGCCTTTATTCTTTTTTAGTTTTTAGATTTTTTATAGCCAGTTTTATTGCTCCCTCAACCGGATTAATCAGCCCTGGTATGAAATTTACTTTTGGGAGCTCTTTTTTAAGATCATTAATCAAAATATTCTTAAAATATTCTTTACACTTAAACAACCCACCTATAAATACCAGGTCAAACTTTCTATCTGAAAGCCCAAGTTTTTTTGCAACAGTTATAACAGATATAGAGGCTTCTTTAGCTTCCTCTTCAAGTATTTCCATGCTAACCCTGTCTCCCATAAGCGCAGCCGAACATACTGTTTTTGCAAGAGCGCTAATCTTGATTTTCGAAAATGGGGCATCATAAACCCAGCCTGTGAGATCCAGCACTTTTTCCAGTCTTAATTTATCCAGTATAAGCCTCGTAAGTATTGTTTTTTCGCCTCTTCCATCATAAGACCTGACTACAGCTTTTAAAGCTTTGTGGCCGACGCCATACCCGCTCCCCTCATCTGCAAGTATATAATCCCATCCACTAGCTCCTGCCGTTTTACCTTCCTCGTTCACACCGAGACAATTAGACCCGGTGCCAGCAATAATGACTATTCTATTTTTACTTTCGCTTCCTGCTTCCAGGCCAATTCTTGTATCGTTACAAATTATTGTTTTTTCGTGATCCAGGTAACCAGCAATTTTTTCGTTAAATACAATGGCGCCGTAAACCCTCTGGTCTTCGCTAACATCGTTACCAGCGAAACCGAAGCAAGAACTTATAAAGTGGACATCTTTCCCGTCTTTTAAATTACTTATCGTCTTTAATACTCCCCTATTTAAGTTCTCAACAGCTTTTTCTCTTCCCACGCTCTTATAGCTGCTCGCACCACATACGACCCTTGAAAGCTTCTTACCTTCAATATCAGAAATCTGGATGGTAGTCTTTGAACCCCCGCCATCAACTCCCAGAATATATTTCATCTAAAACTCCCTATCTGTAAACTTCTTAAATATAGCTATCTTTAAAATAACTAGATAAATTATTATATATCAGACACTTTCCAAGGCTATTACCTTAATAATAAATTGTAAATATTAACAGTACTATTCTACTTTAATATTTAATAAATATTAACAATAAATTCATTATCAGCAAAAAACTACTCAATAGGCAAGCATCTCTTTATTTATTGAACATAATATCCAGGACTGTCATACAGCGAAGGTTGCTTAATTTCAACAAATCGTTTAGCGACTGAAAAATAAATTAAAGTTATTTATTATTAAATTATTTTAATAATACAGAATATATTTTTCTAAAATACTCTAACTAAATAACAGTATTTAAAATTTTTGTTCTTATAGCAAATAAAATTCCTTTTTATACCGTTTCCAGCAAACTTCTGTCCGTATTGAAATTGACTAACTGTTTACTTCCCACCTGCTACAGAACGTTTACCTGCCCTACGCGTTGCAACATCGAATATAACTGCAATTGCAAGTACTGCTGCCCTAACAATATACTGGTAAGATTTATCAATGCCCATCAGGTTCATCCCGTTTGTTAATGACATCATAACCAGGGCACCAATTATCGAACCCGTAACCTTACCTATACCACCTGTTGGCGACGCGCCTCCCACAAATGCAGCAGCTATGGCGTCCAGTTCAAAAAGTTCTCCTGCCTTTGTCGTTGAAGAATGCAACCTTGCTGCATATAAAACACCTGACAGACCTGAAAGCATACCCATAGAAGCAAAAACTACATATGTTATTTTCTTTACGCTTATACCACTTAATTCAGCTGCTTCAGCATTACCACCGACTGCATAAATATGCCTGCCGAGGAAAGTCTGGTTCATAATGAAATTATATATCAATACTACAACTACTACTACTACGGCAGTCCATGAAAGCCCCCGGTACCCTGCAAGTACCCATGTAACGCCTCCAATTAAAATTGTTATGAATATCTGCTGAATAATAAATAACTTGAAATCTACAACTTTAAAACTATACTCCCGTGTCTTTATACGAGCCCTAATAGACCTGAAAACATAAAAAATAATAAAAAGCACCCCAAGAAGAAGCGTAGTTTTATGCACTTCCGGTAAAATACTTATACCCGGAATCTCAGGAATAAAGCCATCGTGTATAGCATTAAAACCTTCATTCGGAATAATCAGTGAGCCTTTAGCCGAAAGTGCAAGCTGTATTGCTCCCCTGTAGCCGAGCCACCCTGCAAGTGTTGCCACAAAAGCAGGGATTTTTAACTGCGCCACCAGGAAACCTGCTGCAAGACCTGCTATTGCTCCGAGAATCAACACAAGTATTATTGACAGAGACTCATGAATTCCCCACTGAGTCATTGCAATTCCCACAATCGCGCCAAGAAAACCCGATAGGTAACCAACCGAAAGGTCAATGTGACTTAATATAATAACAAGCGTCATACCAACAGCCAGAACTGCTATATATCCGGTCTGGTTTATAAGATTGGTTATATTCCTTGATGATATAAATTTGCCATCTGTCATTGATGTAAAAAATATCATTATAGCAGCCAGCGCTATATACATCCCGAATTCACGGATATTTACAACAAAAGATTCCTTTGCATCCTTTATGAATGTTGACTTTAGCTCTTTATTATTCATCATCTTCCCCTTTCACTGCAAAATCATCGCGCGCACCAATTAAATATGCAACCGTTTCTTCACGGAATGTATCAAGGTCTCCTCCTACAGCGCACTCCCTTACCTTGCGGCCGTGCCTCAGTATCATCATCCTGTCACTTACCTGGTAAACGTCTTCAATTCTGTGGCTAATAATTATTATTGAATTCCCCTCTTCTTTTAACTTCCTTACCAGATCAAGCACCTTGCTAATCGCAGCCACGCTTAAAGCAGCTGTCGGCTCATCCATTATCGTAACCTTGTTATCAAATCCTGTCGCACGCGCAATAGCTATCGCCTGTCGCTGACCACCTGATAAGCGCTCCACAAGTGAACGTACAGACGGGATATCAATTTTAAGTCTGTTTAATAAATTAATTGTCTCCCTTTCCATGTAGTGCTTGTCCATAATGCTTATAGGTCCAATATTTATACTCGGTTTTTCATGTCCAAGAAAAACATTTGCCGACACATCAAGATTGTCTGCAAGTGCCAGATCCTGGTAAACCATCTCAATTCCCAGCGTATGCGCAGTCCATGGGCTTGACATGTGTACCTTTTTACCCTCGATTAAGATATCGCCGCTATCAGGTACCAAGGCCCCACTTAGAACTTTCATAAGAGTAGATTTACCAGCAGCGTTATCGCCAACCAGTCCAAGAACTTCGTTCTTCTGCAGTACAAGGTCAACCCCGCGGAGAGCCTGTACACCACCGAAGCTCTTCTTTATATTTCTCATCTCTACAATTGGAACAGATTCTGCCATAAGTGTCCTCCCCCTCTTTAATTTACATATGGCAATAGATATCTTTTTAAAAATCTATTTTTTTATATTGCCCAAAAATATTATATTGCCCAATTAAAAAATTTATAAAAAACTTATAAGCTAGAAAATGCTTAAATTAAAATGTTAATTCTAATCCTTAATGCTTACCTTATTATACGGGAATAGTGCCGGATTAATCCAGCACTATTCCCGTATTTTAGATTTACTTTACTGACTTCTATCCCTTAGTCCAGACCAGTAAATTCACTTGCTTCCCAGTAACCGGAATCAATTATAGTTTCCTGAACATTGTCCTGGGTAACAGTAACAACCTCTGATGGTTTTGCAGGAACGTCAATAACTCCGTTATTATATGCGTGAGTTGCTACAGGCTCCCCACCTTCCAGATATGCTACAGCTGCTGCTATAGCGTCAGCAACCAAAGTCCTTACGTCCTTTAATACAGTCATGGACTGCTTTCCATCAATTATGTACTGGACTGATGCTATTTCAGCGTCCTGACCAGTTACATAGTATTTAGATACATCACTGTCTGCTGAAAATGCGTCAGCGATAGCACGACCTGTTCCATCATTAGGTGCAAGTATGAAAACTTCACCTTTATCAGCTGCATCGGCAGCTGTCAGATGGTCTTCAGCAAGAGCGCCGGCTGTGTCAAAATCCCACTCTGTTGTGACCTGGCCAATTATTTTACCCATTTCCTCAC
>CAYVWW010000074.1:4457-6096 GCA_964455605.1 uncultured Actinomycetota bacterium
GTGTCAAAATCCCACTCTGTTGTGACCTGGCCAATTATTTTACCCATTTCCTCACGGGTCAGTGTAGCTTTGTCCTGAAGTGCAACAGCTTCGCTTGAATTTATAATTCTGAATGTACCATCAGCAACTTTTGGCTGAAGAACATTCCATGCGCCCTCAAAGAAGAGGAATGCATTGTTATCCGAAGCAGCTCCAGCATATAGGTAGAGCGGAAGATCGCTACCACTTGCCTGGTCAACCAGATACTGTGCCTGTGCTGCGCCAACTGCAATGCTGTCGAATGTTACATAGTAATCAACTGCATCTGTATCCCTAATCAGACGGTCGTATGAAAGTACCTTTATACCTTCATCTCTTGCTGCTTCTGCAGCAGCTGCAGCGGCGGTACCATCATGCGGGCAAATGATAAGAACTGAGATTCCTTTTGTAATCAAAGAATCAACATTTTCAGCTTCCTTTGCAGAATTAGACTCGCTGAACAGGATTTCTACATCATAACCTGCTGTAGAAAGAGCATCATTAAACCTGGCTTCGTCCTGAATCCATCTTGGCTCTTCCTTCGTAGGAAGAACGATACCAACGGAACCAGATATTTCAGGCACATCTGTATCTGCATCGGTGTCAGCGTCTGCGTCTGCATCTGCATCGGCATCAGCATCGGCATCTGCGTCTGCTGTTACTACTTCTGGTGTTTCTTCTTTACAAGCAACGCCTGCAAACAGCAATGATATAACAAAAATTACTGAAAGTGATAAGATTAATATTTTCTTCAATTTAGCCTCCTTAGCTTTTTCTTTTTCTCTAATCGTCTTGGTGTTAGCGAATTTACTTTTTCTTTTCTAATGCTCACCTCCTCTCCAATTTAATAAGGTATCTTGTTATTATTCGCCTCCTTTCCGTAGCATAAATATTATTTCAAATTTTTTACTTTTTCAAGTTTACATTTCTTTCTCAGCCCTGAAAGGAAATTCCTTTATCAGCATAGACTCGATTGCGTTTAACGATGCGCCTCTTATACATGTATCCCCTCCAAGTGAAGAAACCTTAATCTCGGGGATAACGAAAGGCACGGAATTTTTTATTTTTTCCTTAATCGGATTTATAAACAATTTACCAAGTTCTGGCAGATTAAAAATATCTCCGCCAAGAACCACCAGCTGCGGATTTACAACTAATATTAAATTGATTATTCCTATTGTCAAAATCTCTACCATATCTGTTACGATATCATTCGCAAGTTTATCTCCCCTAAGAGCTGCTTCACATACAAGAGACGGGGTTACCTTTTCGATATCTCCATTTACCATTTCCGTAATAATGGTTTTTCTTCCCCTTCTTATTCCATCGATTGCTCTTCCCATTATACTCCTTATCGATGAATGCTCCTCCAGGAATCCTCTATCCTTTATCTTAAAGTTTAGCTTCTTTGAGTTTGCTATTGTAAATCCTATCTCACCTGCTGATCCATCCGAGCCTCTTACAAGCCTGTCATCAATCATAATCCCGGAACCAATACCGTTACTTATCTCTATAAATATAATATTGTTGTATTTTTTTCCATCCCCGTATTGCTTTTCCCCCATTGCCGAAAGGTTAGCGTCGTTCTCTACAAATACGGGAATATTGAATTCAGATCGGA
>CAYVWW010000075.1:0-6074 GCA_964455605.1 uncultured Actinomycetota bacterium
TGAAGACGGCGGTGAAGTAGCAGCAGACGCAGATGCCGATGCTGACACAGACGCTGACGCAGATACAGATGCAGATACTGATGTAGAAGAAGAAGTTAAAGGTGATTTAGTCGTTTATCATTGGTGGACTGCAGGTGGTGAAAAAGAAGCTATCGACGCTCTTTTTGCTGCTTTCCTGGAGAAGTATCCAGATGTTAATATCGTAGAAAATCCTGTATCCGGTGGTGGTGGAGATGTTCTGAGAGCTCAGATTAAGACCATGATTATGGCAGGCGACCCACCAGACACATTCCAGATAACTTATGGCACAGGAATGATAAAATCATTTGCAAGCGTTCTTCAGCCAATTAATGACATACTTGCTGATTTTGATGTTCCACAGGATGTTCTTGATTGGGGTACCATAGATGGCGACATGTATGGTGTTCCTGTAAACGTTATGCAGAATAACAATCTATGGTATAACATCAAAGTCGTTGAAGATGCAGGCGTCGAGATGCCGATAGAATCAGTCGATGACCTGTATGCAGCATGTGAGACAATCAAGGCTGCAGGATATACTCCAATTGCTGTTGGCTCCGGCTCAGGGCAGGATTTCTGGCTTGGCACATTTTTTGAAGCAATAGTATCCGGGTTGCCAGGTGGTCCTGACGCTCTGGTAGATTTATATAACGGCGAGATTAAGCCATCGGAGAGCGATGTCTTAAAGGATGGTCTTGATGTTATGGCCGAGCTTGCAAGTAAAGGATATATAAACTCTGATTATGGCGCCCTGACCTGGGATCAGGCAGGACAGCTTCTTTCTACAGGCGAAGCAGCATTCTTCGTAATGGGGGACTGGACGAAAGGTCTCTTTGATGCAGCCGGTATGGGAGCGAATGTGGATTATGGTTATCAGAGTTTTCCTGGAGCAACTGCATTTGTAGGCCATTCAGACTGTTTCGTACTTCCTGATGGCGTAGACAACATAGTCGCAACCAAATGGCTGGAGTTCCTGACTACAGCAGAGGCTGAAACAGCATTTTGTCCTATTAAGGGTGCTACACCTCCAAGACTTGATGCACCTATTGAAGGGATCTATGATGATGTTTCAATAGAGATAATGGACAAGTTCAGGGATCCAGGTGTAACTAAAATCCAGTCACAGTTTGGTGGCCCACCGGAAGCTTACCTGTCATCATTCGGTACAGCTTTCAGTGAGTTCATGCTTAATCCTGTAGTTAACGACGATACGTTGGCCAGGTTTGATAGTGCTTTTGATGAAGTGTTCTCTGAATAGTGATAAGTGAGAAAAGGGAAGATAGGCCTGTGCCCAATGGGCCTATCTTCCAGTAAAACATTAGAAGGAAAATAAATGAAAAGAAGATTGGAATTATTATTTTTTCTTACGCCTGCCCTGCTGCTGGTCGCACTGTTTGTTTATGGATTTATTGGCTGGAGCTTCCAGGCATCCCAGATGAACTGGATAGATGTTGGCTCTACAGGGAATTATATAGGATTTGGAAATTACATAAAACTGTTTTTGAAGGACGTTACATTTAAAACCACTCTTTTGAATACATTAAGACTGAGTGTGATCTTTGTGGGGGCAACAATTCCAATTGGTTTGCTATTGGCGATATTGCTTGATTTTAATATAGTCGCGAAAAAATTTTTCAGGTTGATTTTTTTATTGCCTTTATCATTCTCATTTGTAGCCTCTGCATCTATGTGGGTGTGGATGTTCTCACCGCAGGTCGGCGTGATAAATTCGCTTTTAAAGCTGATTGGCCTACAGTTCCTTGCTCAACCATGGATTACTTCAAGTACGCAGTCTCTTATATGTATTCGGGATTTTCAACGCTGGTATATTATGCAGGGATTAGTGGAGTGTCCGAGGATATCAGGGAAGCGGCTCGGATAGATGGGGCAAATAAGTTTCAGGAATATTTTAAGATTGTTATTCCGATGCAAAAACCTGCAACTCTGACGGTTCTTATTATATTGCTTATGTATTCTCTGAAAGTTTTTGACCTTGTTTATTTATTGACTGGAGGAGGTCCTGGCAGGTCATCAGAGGTACTGTCTACTTATATGTATGAAATTACATTTAACAGGAACTTGTTTGGCCAGGGGGCATCTATAGGAATAGTAATGTTCGTTGTTTCAATGATTATTATCCTTCCTTTCTTTGTGAGAAGAAGGGAAAGCTATTACGAGTAGAAAGTTTTGCAAATGAAGGAAAAAGTAAATCAGGTGATAATAAAAATACTTATATATATAGTTCTTATTGCAGCGCTGGCTTTTTATATTTTCCCGATATATTCAGCCATTAATACTTCGCTAAAAACGGATGAGGAGCTTATGTGGGGTCCTGTTCAGTTTATAAAGGAGCCGACTTTAAGCAATTATGTAAAGGCATTTGATATTATAAAGAGGCCGATGATCAATACGATTATTTTTACAGTTCTGGCGACGCTCTTATCTTCATTGCTGGGTGCCATGTCGGGTTTCGCTTTTTCAAAATTGGATTTTAAGTTCAGCAGTATAATATTGCTTTTTGTAGTAATGGGATTTTATATAGCGCCCCAGTCAATTTTAATACCATTGGTTAGATTTATGGGGACAACGGGATTGTATAATACTTATGCTGGGCTTGTACTTGTCCATACGGCTTATGGTATGCCAATTACTACATTGCTGTTTAAAAATTATTTTGATACATTACCAACCCAGATAATAGAAAGCGCAAGGATAGATGGATGCAGCAATGTCGGGGCTTTTTTCAGGATTATTATTCCTCTAACATTCCCCGGCTTTGCAGTGGTAGCAGTATTTCAGTTCACAAACATATGGAATGAGTTTTTATATGGATTAACTCTTACAAGTGGAGTTAATTCAATGCCGCTTACGGTAGCCATTGCAAACTTAAAGGGAACTACTGTGGCCGCATGGAATGTCCAGATGGCAGGTGTGATGATTTCAATAATTCCTGTGCTGTTGATGTATATTTTCTTTATGGAATTAATTGTTAAGGGATTGCTTGCGGGTTCCGTTAAAGGGTAGAGAATTCTATTCTGTTATTCCAATTATTAACAGAGCAGGTTTATCTATGGTCTGTTTTTAGGGGTGTTTTATATTTATAGAGAGTTATAAAAAATTTAGGAAAATTTATAAAATTTATTAATTAGTATTTTATTATAATATTAATTTTTATGCTTTTTATGGCTGGTTGATTAAGTTTTTAATGTGTGATAATTTTTTATAAATTATTTACTCGAGTTAAAGAAGGCGAGCTGTGTATCAGAAGCATATAAGAAATTATAACAGGAAAGTAACTCTTAATGCTTTAATAAGGAACAAGAGGCTAACAAAAAAGCAGATTTCTGAAAAAATAGGCCTGAGCCTGCAGACGGTCAATAGTATAATCAATGACCTCTCTTTAGAGGAGGTAGTTTCGGAGGAAGAATTAGCTGATTCTACGGGAGGTCGAAGGCCTGTTTACGTAAGTCTTGTTGCGGGTTCAAGATTTACTTTCGGGGTAGATTATCATTCAACCTATGTCCGCGTGGTTCTTACTAATTTAAAATCAGAAGTTATAGATGATGTTGTTATTAAATTGCCAAATTCAGACTATAAGAAGGGCCATTTTGACAAGATTATGGAAAAGGTCCGTTTAAGTGTTAAAAAAATAATAACAGATGAAAATATTTCTGAAGATAAGATACTGGGTATAGGTTATTCATTTCCAGGTATTGTTGACGAAAAAAGAAAATTGCTTTTATACTGCCCGAACCTATTTATTAAAAATCTGGATTTTAGCAAATATGAAAATATGTTTAATTTCCCATGCTATATGGGGAATGATGCCAATCTCGCGGCTTTTGCAGAATCAAAACTTGGGTTAGCAAAAAGTAAAAGAAATATGGTTTATGTTTATATAGTAGAAGGAGTAGGATTCGGGATAATCATCAGGGGCAAGCTATACAAGGGGCATAATGAAAGGGCTGGAGAATTTGGCCATATGATTATAGAAAAAGATGGAAAGGAATGTATTTGCGGAAAGAGGGGTTGCTGGAACGCATATATCTCTATAGATACATTGATAAGCGATTATAATAGCGAAGCAGAAAATAAAATCGGTTCGCTTGAGGAGTTTATAGATCTTCTGAAGTTAAAGGATAAAAAGGCCGGGAAAGCTTTAGATAAATACCTGGAATATATGTCGATAGGATTGATAAACCTGATAATGGCGATAGACCCTTATTACATTATCATAGGCGGTAAGATCGCTAAGATAAGCAGCAGTTATTTGATAAAGCCGCTAGAAGCGAAAATCCTTGAAAATAACCTCTTTATTAAAAAGAAGGATATTAATTTATTATTGTCCAAACTTGGAGAAGATGCCTCGGTGCTGGGGGCTTCCATTCTTCCATTAAAAGACTTTTTATATATAGATAACTACATATCTTAGATTTGACTTCTTATTAAAGTTTTTAGCCGTATGCTGAACTTTCTACAAAAAAAACGGTATAGCTTTTCTATCTTTAATTTATCTATTTACATAAATGTATAAATGAACTATTATTGTAATAATTAAAGTTAAATATATGATTATAAAACATGTAGAATCTAAATTAATATTGAATAATAAAAAAGAAAGAGATGGGGAATTTCTCCCGATTAATAAGTGGCCTGAACTCGAAAGGCCAAGGGAAAAGCTTTTAAAGTATGGAAGCGAGAACCTGACAGGATGTGAGCTTCTTGCAATTCTTTTAAGGACCGGAATTAACAATAAAAAAAGCAGCAGATCGGCTATGGACCTTGCAAGGGATATGTTATTAAGATATAAAAGCTTAAATGAATTATTTAATGTTTCGGCTACGGAGCTTGCTGAAATCAAGGGGATAGGTGTGGCAAAAGCATCGCAGATACTGGCTGCCCTGGAGCTGGGAAGAAGGGCAGTTTCGGAGAAAAATGGAAATAACGTTAGTTTCAGGTGCAGTGAGGAAGTAGCAAATTATTATATACCGCTTCTAAAAGATTTAAAAAAAGAGCAATTCAGGGTACTGCTTCTGGATATAAAAAACAAGTTGATTAAGGAAGTTTTAATTTCGCAGGGGTCCTTGAATTCATCGATAGTTCACCCCAGGGAAGTTATAAAACCGGCCATTAGGGATTCGGCAGCGTCGGTTATATTCATACATAACCATACAAGCGGCGACCCTGAGCCCTCTATTGACGATATTGAAATAACTGACAGGTTGTGCAAGTCCTTTACGATTCTGGGTATTAATGTCCTGGACCATATTATCGTAGCTGAAAGCGGATATTTTAGTTTCAAGCAGAAGCAGATGATTTAATTATGGATCAAAGAGTAGCGTAAGTTCATATTGACCTTCATATTGATAGAAGAAATAGCCATGGTAGAATCACAATAGCCGTAGCTATATGAAGCTTTTTATATCGATGATATACTTTATTAATGAATTTTACTGAAATGTTCAACAGGTAAGTTTTTAAATTTTTTATAATTTAAGTTGTGACTAGGGAGGTAAAGTTGAAAAAAATAATTTTATTCTTAGTTATAATATTCGTGTTATTTTTGATTTGCAGCTGCAGCAAAGTTGCAGATGGAATAGATGATGCAAAAGGAGAATCAACAGAGGCAGGTACCGAAGAGGTGGAAACGACTGCAGGTATACCACCGGGCTTTCCGGAAACTGTTCCAATCCACGATCAGGCAAATGTTACAGAGTCTGAAAAGACAACAGTTGAAGGAGCAATCTCTTATTATGTTCATATGGAATATGAAGGTGAGATCAAGCAGCTATCTGAATGGTATAAGCAGGAATTACCGAAGAACTGGCAGATAGATTCTGAATCTTCCGGTGATTTTGATGATTGGTCAGAATTTTATGTTGATGCGCATAATAATGAATATAATTTATCTGTTTATCTGTATCAGGATGCTGGAAGTAGCAACCTTACCGTTGATGTAAATGTAGAAGAAAAAGACGGGGCAGCCGAAGAAGAAGGAGAAGAAGTCACCGGAGAAGAAACTGCAGAAGAAGAAACTGACGTACCGGAAGCTG
>CAYVWW010000076.1:0-6051 GCA_964455605.1 uncultured Actinomycetota bacterium
GGATCGAACCCGCGACCCCAGGATCCACAATCCTGTGCTCTGCCAGCTGAGCTACTCTCACCATTAAATTTTCAAATAAATTATACAACCAATAATTAACATATGGTACTTCATGAATATTTACGGGCCAATATAAGTGCCCTGCCCGGAAAATATCCCAACGTACAAAATTTTTGGTACGCCTGGAGGGATTTGAACCCCCGACCCACGGATTAGAAATCCGTTGCTCTATCCAGCTGAGCTACAGGCGCAAAACCACGTAAAATATTATAACAAATAATTTTTTTTCAAAAAATTGGAGCGGGAAACGGGGATCGAACCCGCGACCTTCAGCTTGGAAGGCTGACGCTCTACCAATTGAGCTATTCCCGCCCGTACTGGTCGGGGTGAGAGGATTTGAACCTCCGACCCCCTGCTCCCAAAGCAGGTGCGCTAAACCAAACTGCGCTACACCCCGATTATTTCACATAATCCAAAAAATTAGCACGAAAAATAATAACACAAATCTAAAAATTTACAATAAACTCGTAAAGAGCTTTAAGGGCCTCCCCTCTGTGGCTAATCCTGTTTTTTTCTTCAGGTCCAAGCTGCGCCATCGTTTTATTGTACCCTGCCGGGATAAAAATGCAATCATATCCGAAACCTCCACTCCCCTTTTCCTCAAAGCCAATGAAACCTTCGCATGTCCCTTTTGCTTCAAATAGCAGCCCCTTTTCCGGATGCCATAGTACCATACTGCATACGAATCTCGCTGTCCTTTCGGTAATTTCATTCAAGCTACCCATCTCTAAAAGGAGCTTATCTCTGTTCTGCCTGTCAGTAGCATCTTCCCCGCTATATCTTGAAGACCTTACTCCCGGCATTCCTCCCAGATAATCAACCTCCAGCCCGGAATCATCAGCAAGAGCTGCCTTACCTGTATAAAGTGAAATGGCCCTGGCTTTGATTTCAGCATTCTCTAAAAAGTTCTCCCCATCCTCTACAACTTCCGGAAAACCATCAAAATCCTTAAAAGTCAGCCACTCGACCCTTGCCACATCATGGCAGTAAGACTCTATCTCTTTTATTTTACCTTTATTTTTTGAAGCAATTACTATCTGCAAGACGCCGGCCCCTAACCTTTATTTTTCAAGCCCTGGCTCAGTATATTCTTTTGAATCTCTGTAATCTTATTAATGGCACCAGTTGCCTTCTCCAGCATTATATCAAAATTTTCCCTGCTGAAGGGCTCCTTCTCGGCAGTTGACTGGACCTCGATTAATTCACCCTTTGAACTCATAACAACATTCATATCCACCTGCGCCCTTGAATCTTCATCAAAACACAGGTCAACGAGTATTTCATCATCCACTATCCCCACGCTTATGGCAGCCAGAAAATCCCTTATTGGCATCGAACCTATGATTCTCTTATTAACCATCGAGCTTATGCAATCAAAAAGGGCAATAAAGCTGCCTGTTATCGAAGCTGTTCTTGTTCCTCCATCAGCTTCAATAACATCACAATCTATCCAGATCGTCCTCTCCCCTATCTTTTCCAGATCCACTACTGCCCTTAAAGACCTGCCTATCAACCTCTGAATCTCATGTGTCCTGCCGTTAATTTTCCCTGTAGTCTGTGGCCTTATTATCCTCTGTGGCGTCGAGCCGGGTATCATGTCGTATTCGGCAGTAATCCAACCAGAGCCCTTGCCTGCCAGAAATTTCGGGACCTTTTCCTCGACAATTGCGGTACTTACAATTCTGGTTTTCCCCATTTCGATAAATACCGAACCATCTAAATGGGATATATAATTACGGGTAACTTTTATCTCCCTCAACTGGTCATTTTCCCTGCCATCAATTCTTTTAATCATAACAAACAACCTTCCATAAAAAATTTCTAAATAGTTTCCGCTACATACTGAGTTTGACTTTTTCAACTCCTTTTACCTCTTCACCGAGGAACATCTTGCCAACCTCAAGAAATTTACTGTCACTACCAGTCTCGTAAAAAATTCTCTGCGGTTTTTCACTATAATCCGCACGCATCTTTTTATCTTCAAGTATTTTCTCAACATCCTTTGCAGTTTCCACTGCCGAGCTTATCACCTTTATGCCGTCACCGCTGCGGGACAGTATCCTTTTTTCTATTAATGGGAAATGGGTGCATCCCAGTATTAGAACATCTATTCCCGCATCAATTAAGGGCTTGATGTAACCGTCTATAGCGCCGTCAAGGTCCTCCCCCTCAAGAATACCATTTTCTATATACTCGACAAGCAGGGGCGCAGGGACCTGGAAAGTTTTTATCTCTTTATCAATTCTGGTAATTTCTTTCCTGTATTCATCGCTTTCTACAGTGCCTTTAGTGGCAATTACCCCGACCTTCTTATTTAAGGTATTGGAAACAGCAGTTCTTGCGCCCGGCTCTATTACACCTACTATGGGTATGTCGTAGCGCTTTTTCAATTCGCTCAAAGCTGCTGCCGTAGAAGTATTACAGGCAATGACAATCAGCTTTACATCTTTATCATAAAGAAAATCAGCTATTTTAAAAACGAATCTCCTAACCTCGCTTAAATTACGGGGCCCATAAGGAACCCTCTCCGTATCTCCGAAATAAATGGTGCTTTCGCCGGGAACGGCCCTTATTATCTCCCTTAAAACAGTAAGACCTCCAACTCCTGAATCAAATACCCCTATTGCCCTGTTGTCCAAATTGACCTTTCAAAATAATTTGTTATTTATAACCAATGATGTAATGCTCTGTCAGTTTTTTAACCTTCTAATTATATAATTTTTGAAATAAAAATAAATAAAAAATACCCCTCAGAGCAGCTAAAAAAGGATTAGAAATTGCCTATTGCCGGTTAAGCTTGCAGGTATTTAAATTAATATATATAAAAATAAACTTATACAGGAAAACCTGAAAACCGCCAAAATCCAGATGGTATTACTTCCCCTCAAAAACCTTATTTCCTACCCTTATAATATTTGCGCCTTCATCCAGGGCAACCTTATAGGAATTCGTCATTCCCATAGACAGGTATTTCATTTCAACACCGGGTAAATCCATCTTTTTAAGATGTTCGAATAGCTCCCTCGTCTTCTGGAAATAAGGCCTCGTTTTTTCAGGGTCTCCAAGGCGCGGTCCCATTGTCATAAGCCCCATTAACTTCAAACTGGAAAGGGTGGAAATTTTTTTCGCAAGCGCCACAACGTTTTTAGGCAATACCCCGAATTTCTGTGGCTCACTACCGCTATTTACCTCAATTAAAACAGGCATCACTTTACCAAACCCCGCGCATTTATTATTTATATCTTCCGCAATCTCAAGGCAATCAATAGTCTGTATCATATCAAGCATCTCAAGGTTCTTTCTTCTTAAAAGGTCATGTTTTTCAATCTGCGGGATACCAATAAAATGCCATTCTGCCTTATTTCCTACAAGCGCATAAGCTTTTTTTGCTTCTTTTATATAGCTTTCCCCAATAATTTTTACCCCTGCGTCAACAGCTTCCTCTACCTCCTCCGGTTTTCTTCTCTTTGCTGCAGCAAGCAGCCGAACTCCCTCCGGCAACTCATCAAATAATTTTTTAACATTATCCTTTACAGCAGACACTTATTACCTCCTTCCACTGCAGGCAACAGTATATAAATTTTATAAATCTTTTTAATATGCTCTTATCTCCCTTTCGTATTCAGGGAAATATCTTTTTATTATGCTTAAATTAAATTCCCGCAGTATGGACTCCTTTGATTCCCTCTTAAGAAGGAACTTGAAAGATTTTTTTATAAGCTCTTCTCTCGTAATTTCCCCAACTTTCAGATGACGGTAATATTCATCATCAAGGGTAACAGCATGCTGCGTGCTGCTGCTTCCTTCTTCCACAGTCACTAAAAATTTATTGTCATTTTCTTTCCTTATCGTAATCATTTAACCTCCTTAAACAACGGATCCGGTTCAAATTACTGCCATCACGTCACAATCACAAAGACATAATGGCTCCCTTATCCGCACTCTCAACAAACTCCGAATACCTTGCCAGCCATCCCCCTTTTATTTTTGATTTAAAGGGAACAGTTTTCTTCCTTCTTTCATTTAATTCTTTTTCAGAAAGCCTTACATTTATCTTATTTTTAGTGACATCTATTTCAATTATATCACCATTTTTAATAAGTCCTATTTCTCCCCCGCTTGCAGCTTCAGGAGAAATATGGCCTATGCAAAGCCCCCTTGTCCCTCCGGAAAAACGCCCATCGGTTATCAGGGCTGCCCTTATACCCGCGCCTTTTATAGCTGCCGTGGGGGAGAGCATCTCCTGCATCCCCGGGCCCCCTTTTGGTCCCTCATAGCGTATTACAACCACGTCGCCATCTTTAACCTTATTTTTAAGTATTGCATCGAGAGCTTCTTCCTGTGAATTATAAACAAGCGCTTTTCCCTCGAACTTCAGCATGTCTTCCTCTACCCCGCTCGTCTTAACTACGGAACCATTTTTTGCTATATTCCCAAAAAGGACCGCCAGCCCTCCTTCGGGAGAAAAAGCATTTTCTACCGAACGGATTATCTCGCCGTCAGGCGCAGGGGACTTCAAAACATAATCGCCTAACTTGCCATAAACAGTCTTTGCCTCAAGATCTAGCTTTGATTTACCGCTGTCATAAACAGCTTTCAATATAGCTCCCATACCTCCTACCCTGTTAATGTCTTCCATGTGAACTTCAGGCCTTGAAGGCGAAACTTTAACTACGTTAGGTGTAGTCTTTGCCAGCCTGTTAAGGTAATTAAGGTTGTATCCTATACCTGCCTCGTGCGCCAGCGCCAGGAGGTGCAGTACGGTATTTGTCGAACCACCCATGGCAAGGTCCAGGATAAAGGCGTTATCAATAGATTTCCTGCTTAAAATATCCATCGGTCTTATATTATTTTTCATAAGATAGACAACCCTCTTTGCCGCTTCCCTGATAAGATTCATCCTTTCTGGGTTTATTTTAAACTGCCTCTTTTTACCTTTTATCCTCACTGTTGCAGGTATTGAGCCATTCCCGGGCAGGGCGAATCCCAGTATCTCTCCCAGGCAATTCATTGAATTTGCAGTAAACATTCCCGCGCAACTACCATAGCCGGGACAGGCAGATTCGGCAAGCTTCTCGAGGTCCTTTTTATTCATTTTTCCCGAGCTGTATCTACCAACGGCCTCAAAAACTGAAATCAAATCGGTGTTATCTTCACCACTTAACATCGGGCCGCCGCTTACATATATGGCGGGGATATTGATTCTTACCATTGCATTATACATGGCGGGCACAATCTTATCGCAGTTGCCAAGGCCTATCCATGCATCTGGCGGATGAGCGCCGATGATAGTTTCAATCTGGTCGGTAATTAGCTCCCTCGAGGGGAGGGAGTACTTCATTCCAAAATGTCCCATTGCTATACCATCTCCGACCGCTCCTCCTATATTCGTGTACCATACATTGACACCGCTTTTTTCAAGTTCTTCCTTTATGATGGCTCCCAGCTTATCAAGGTGCGCGTGCCCCGGGATCTGCGTGGTATAGGAATTTATTATGGTAACAAAAGGTTTTTTTAGGTCCTTTAAGGATTCAATAACGCCCTCGGCAAGCATGAGTGATACACCCGGAAGCATATGGGCGCCTTCGCTAAAAACCCTGCTCCCCTTTTTCCTGACATTTTCTATTCCTTCGTTTATCGCTTTTCCTTTCATTCTTTAGCTTCCTTTCAAAATTAAATAGAAATAAATTTTTTAAGATTAATAAGTAAAAATCCCTTTTACATGTACAGGATGATGTTTTACATCATATTTCTAAACTATTGTTTCAATTATAGTTTGATTTTTCCTTATAATCCAGAGCTTTAATGAAGGATCTAGTAGGGAGAAGAGAACCCACGAAAGATATTGGAATAAAAAATATTTATTTATGTGTTTAAAGATTGATGGCAGTTATTTATGTATCACAATACTGCCACTGTCAATAATCTCATCAAAAACTATATGCTCTCCACCAGCCAGTATATCAATACTGAACCTGTCGCTATCACTTC
>CAYVWW010000077.1:0-5988 GCA_964455605.1 uncultured Actinomycetota bacterium
TATACATAATTATGTATTATAGTTTACTAATAAGTAAATTACAATACATAATTAACTTTGCATAATTCCTTTCATATCTTATCTGCGATTTCTTTTGCTTTTTTTTCAATTAATCCAAGATCGACTTCACCGCGTGTGTTCCCGGTATCAATTGCAGCTTTTGCCACACTTAATGCAACAGCAGGCAGAACTCTCCTGTCGAACGGTTTGGGTATTATATAATCTTCCCTGAGGCTGCCCCCTACTATCCCCGAAATAGCTTTAGCTGCCGCAATTTTCATCTCCCTGTTTATCTCGATTGCCCTCGCATCAAGAGCACCCCTGAATATCCCCGGGAATGCAAGGACATTGTTTACCTGGTTAGGATAATCGCTTCTTCCGGTCGCTATCACCTTTACCCCGCAGCCTACTGCGAGCTCCGGCTTTATCTCCGGCTCAGGGTTCGCCATAGCAAATACGATAGGGTCTTTATTCATGCTTTTTACCATATCACCCGACAGAATCCCGGCAGTTGATACCCCTATAAATATATCGGCATTTTCTAAAGCGTCCGAAAGGCTTCCCCTGACATTATCTTTGTTGGTAATCTCTGCCAGCTCCTGCTTGGCACTATTTAAATTATCTCTTCCTTTATATATTATTCCACTTCTATCGCAGATAATTACATCAGTTAAACCTGAGTGAATCAGTAAATCAGCGACAGATGTGCCTGCCGCCCCGGCGCCGTTTATAACCGCCCTTACTTCGCCAATATCTTTCCCGCACACCTTCAGGGCATTCAGTATTCCCGCAAGAGTCACTACAGCCGTGCCATGCTGGTCATCGTGAAAAATAAGCATTCCTGTTTCTTCTTTAAGTCTCTTTTCAATTTCAAAACACCTCGGCGCCTGGATATCCTCAAGATTTATCCCGGCAAACGATGGTTCCATAACCTTTACCGTATTAATTATTACTTCATTGTCCTGGCTGTCTATACAGAGAGGGAAAGCTGATACGCCGCCAAACTGCTTGAATAAAACGCACTTCCCTTCCATCACGGGGAGCGCGGCCCTTGCTCCTATATTACCCAGTCCCAGAACCGCCGACCCATCAGATACTACTGCAATCATATTCCCTCTGGACGTATAAGTATCAAGCTCATCGGGATTTTTCGCAATCCTCATACATGGCTCTGCAACACCGGGAGTGTAGGCAAGAGACAGGTCGTGTTCATCTTTTGTTCCCACTTTACTTACGACATCAATCTTACCTTTGTTTTTCTTATGCATTTCCAGCGATTCTTCATATATATCCAATTGACTACCCCCTGCCCCTATTTCCCTTTACCGGCCCTTCCCTGAAGGTTAATAATACTTTATATTATAATACTAACTTTTCCATTCTTTAACATCACTTCCAGTGATAATTTATCTTTATTTTTAAAATCTGAGAATCCTTAAAATTTTTGCAATGAATCCGGATACTTAAGTAAAATTTTATTATTGATAAATAATAACATATAATATTTGTTATGGAATATTTTGCAGAAACAAACATTGGCGACTATAGAGAAAAAAACGAAGATTATTTTTACGCCAGGGACAATCTATTTGTCGTAGCTGACGGCATGGGCGGACACAGAGCTGGAGAAATTGCAAGCAAGCTTGCAGTAGAAACTTTCGTAAAGGATTTCTACAGCATGCTTCCCAATGATACAAAAAAAACTTCCTCTAATAAGAAAAAGAAGAACCTGGCACTCGAAGAAATAAAAAAATTCCTCACGGAAAGTATGAGGAGTTCCAATGAAGCAGTTTTTAGAAAAGCGGTACTGCAGCCTGAGTATTATGGCATGGGCACCACTCTGACCGCCTGCTATATTTATAATAATAACGCATATATAACCCATATTGGCGACAGCCGTCTTTATACAAAAAGGGGTGACGATTTTAGACTTATAACCTCTGACCATACTATCGTTGGGGAACTATTCAGGAAGGGTGATATAAGCTACGAAGAAGCTTTCGACCATCCTCAAAGAAATTATCTAACAAATGTCATAGGCGTCGCCAAAGATGCAATTCCTGACTTTTATTTCTATAAAATTTTACCGGGAGATGTAATCATTATGTGCTCTGATGGGCTGAGCTCCACCCTGAAAGACGAAGACATCTCTAAGATTATTGATAAAAATGTTAAAACCGCAGATATTGTAAAAAACCTTATAAACGAAACCATAGAAAAAGAAGGCATGGACAACGTAACAGTTGTAGCCATAAAAATCTAAAACATAGATGAGCAACAGTAACTACGAAAAAACTAAATTAATCTCAGACAGGTACAGGATAATTAAAAAAATCGCTTCCGGTGGAATGGCTGATGTCTTTCTTGGCGATGATTTAAAATCAGGAAAGAAAGTAGCAATAAAGATACTGTCTTCCGTCTATGCAAGCGATAGGAATTTCGTTGCAAGATTCAAGAGCGAAGCACAAATCCTTGCCCGGCTAAACCACCCCAATATAGTACAGGTGTATGACTGGGGAGAATTCAACGGATTTTATTTTATCTGCATAGAATATGTCGAAGGGGAAAGCCTGAAAGAGATTATCGAAAGAAAAGGGCCGCTACCACCCGAAACCGCTACCGACTACGCAATACAAATTTCAAGCGCCCTGCTTATGGCCCATAAAAATAACCTGATTCACAGGGATATCAAACCACACAATATACTTATAACTCCGGAAGGGAAAGTAAAAGTTACAGACTTTGGCATAGCTAAATCACTTATTACCGATGTAACAAAAACTTTAAATATCCTTGGAACTGCCCATTACATATCACCCGAGCAGGCCAGAGGCGAGGTACTGGATCACAGGACTGATATCTATTCACTTGGTATAGTAATGTATGAAATGCTCACAGCAGATGTCCCCTTCAGGGGAGGCAGCTCTATAGATATAAGCTTGAAGCATGTAAATGAAAAGCCCATGAGGCCATCTGAACTTATAGAAAATATACCGGTAAAACTTGAAAAAATAGTAATGCATTGCCTTGAGAAAAAACCTGAAGCCCGCTATGAATCTCTTGGGGAACTTATAAGCGACCTTAAGAATTATAAAACAACAAAACCACTGAGCTTTAATTTGAAAAATAAAATTCCAGGCAAAAGGGATCTCTTCAAGACAAAAATGAAAATACCTTTAATTGCTATTGTCGCAGGTGTTTTCCTGCTTTTATTTCTAACCTTATCCATAACCTATATTTATAAATATTACAGCCTGCAATATTTATCCCATTCATTAATAGCGGTACCGCCAATTGAAAATATTAATGCAGATAAAGCAGATGAAATAGCATCAATGTATGGATTAAATATTGAAATAAAAAATGAAATTTACGATTCAGAAATCCAGGAGGGTTATATAATAGAACAAACACCGGCACCCGGCGAAAAAATTCCGCCCGGCAGCGATATTGAAGTCACCGTAAGCAAAGGTGGAGAAACTACACCCCTGCAGGTTCCCAATTTAATCGGACTTACCTCCGTAGAAGCAGAGGACTTAATTGAAGACTTCGGGCTTACCCGGGGTAGCATAACAAAGGAATACTCAGAAGCTTTCACAGAAGGGCTCATAATAAGCCAGGAGCCAGCTCCTGGTGAAACTGCAGAAGCCGGACAGGCTATAAATTTCGCAATAAGCAAGGGGGAGGAACTTATCCTTATCCCTAACATCATAGGAGAGGATTTTATTGAAGCTTCAAATTATCTCATATCTTTAGGGCTTAACATACAGAGCAATAAATATCCGATAAAAGAGGGTGGTGCTATAAATGAACCAGGAAAGATAATTAAGGTTGTGCCATCCCAGGGTACCAAAGTCAGAGTAAATAGCCTGGTAAATATTTTTATTTCCACGAACGAGCCGCTGGTTGAAGTGCCCGACCTTACTCAGCTCGGTTTCGAGCAGGCAACAGGTATGCTTGATTCCATTAATATAAATTATGAAATAAGTTATGTGAAAACTGATTATTCGGTTAAGCTGAATACCGTTCTCGGACAGATTCCTGAAGCAGGGACCTATCTGTCGCCGGGCTCAAGTATCATCTTATTCGTAGGTAACTAAAAAGACAGATTCTAATTGAAGATTTGATTTTCTATCCGTAATTAAAAAACCCCATTGATTCAAATTTTTCAGCTCTTCCGGATTTGAGTTGCTCACCGGGTATCCCGTCATACCTGACAAGTGTGCCCATAATATATCTCCTTACTATTTTTACCATTCTTTCAGGTGCATTCTGTGCGCCGCCAAATGGCTCCGGGATAATTTTATCTATCACTTTTATTTTTTTCAGGTTTCTCGACGTCAATCTCAATTCTCTCGCAGCTAACTTCGTACCAGTTGAGTTCTTCCATAAAATAGCCGCGCATCCTTCTGGCGAAATAACCGAATACGTAGAATTTTCAAGCATTGCCACTTCGTTGCCAATTGCCAGCGCAAGTGCTCCTCCACTTCCACCTTCACCAATAAGAATGGCTATAACCGGGACTTTAACCTCGAACATCACTGAGATACTTTTTGCAATGGCACCCGCCTGCCCATTATCCTCGGCTTCGATAGCAGGATACGCTCCGGGGGTATCTATGAACGTTATTATCGGAAAACCGAATCTATCAGCCAGTTCCATAACCCGCTGCGATTTCCTGTAGCCCTGGGGCAAGCTCATTCCAAAGTTATACTCCATCCTCTCTTTTATGTCCCTGCCCTTATTATGGCCTATTATTGCAACTGTCCTGCCTGCGATTTTCCCGAGACCTGCTATAATCGACTTATCTTCTCCCCCAAGTCTATCCCCGCATAGATTAACAAAATTTTCAAATATACCATCTATATAATCCCTGCACTGCGGACGTTTATCGTTCCTGGCTAGCTCTACTATTTTCCAGACCTTTCTGGCATCCCTTTCAACCCTTTTGTAACCCTCGATTTTCTGTATAAGGTCCTTTTCTGCATCCTTAAAATGTATGCCTGTAAAGAAAGGTATTTTCTTTAGCTTTTCGATCTTGGAAAGCGACTGCAAAATTTCTTTCAGGTAACTCTGAGGAATGTCTTTAAGCTCTTTTAAATCCATAATATCACTTATCCATTATAAAAAATTTCATCTGAACAACTTTAATATATTAACCAGGGTTTTTTTTAAATCGCTCCTGTTTATAATCATATCCACCTGGCCATTTTTTAAATTCCTCTCTGATGAGCCAAAATCAGCAGGGGGATTCTTTTTTATGGTTTGTTTTATAACCCTGGGCCCTGCAAAACAAAAAAGCGAATTTGGCTCTGCTATTATTATATCTGCAAGAGTAGCAAAACTGGCGCTTACCCCTCCAGAAGTAGGATTCGTAATTACGGAAATATACAGGTTGTTATTCTCTTTGATTCTATTAATACTTGATACCGTTTTTGCCATCTGCATAAGCGAAATAGCTCCTTCCTGCATCCTTGCGCCTCCTGATGTACAGAATAATATAAGGGGGATACTTTTATCGATACTATGATTTGCTAAAATCCTTATCTTTTCACCCACGACACTTCCCATGCTTCCCCCCATAAACCTGAAATCCATAACACCAAGCGCTACGTCGTATCCTTCTATCTTCGCCTCCCCGATTATGATTGCTTCGTCGATACCAGTTTTAAGGCGGGCTTCTTTTAGTCTTACACCATATGATTTAACATCGTAAAATCCAAGGAAATCTTCTGAATTTATATTTTTACCAAGCTCGATAAAACTGTTATTATCTGCCGTAATCTGTAACCTGTCCCTTGCGTTTATGCTGTGATGATAATTGCAGTAAGGACATACCCTTAAATTCAAAATAAAAATTTCGCTGTCAATCTCTTTATTGCAATTTTCACATTTAAATTTTTCCATGGTCTCACCCGGTTATCTTTTATCTTCCATCCTGCAGATATTTTTTAAAACCTAAAGTCACGTTATGGCCTCCGAAACCCA
>CAYVWW010000078.1:0-895 GCA_964455605.1 uncultured Actinomycetota bacterium
AAACTTGAATCACCGAAATTAGGTTTAACAATGACTGGAAACTCAAAAGGAGCTTCAAATGAGATATCCCCTGATTTTATAAAAAACGCTCCTGGTGTCGGAATCCCCATTTCTTCCGCAACACCCCTTATAAGTGATTTATCGTAGCAATGAGCAAGGCACTGGGGCTCCGAACCGGTATATGGAATACCGAGAATATCAAGAAGTGCCGGTATATGAAGCTCCTTCCGAGCGTCATTATAATAACCTTCATCGCAAAGATTAAGGGCAAAATCAACTTTCCCCTTCTCGCGCATTTTTATCAGGTCTTTTATCATCGTTTCATGATTGTCAAAGTAATAAAATTTGTACTCATGCTTTTCTTCAATTTCCTTTAAAGAGCCCTTCAGCATATCGATAGTATACAAATCATCATCATCAAATAAATATAAAGGTTTTATGACATCAATCTTATCTGGATCACCCAGTAGAACAGCGACATTCTTTATGTTGCTCTTCCTCTTTTTTATAGGAGACCATTCTTTCTTGACCACGGCAGATATAATTATCCTTCTTTCCACCATTCCAAGATCCTGGTCCCTCTTAGAATCAGGAGCTATCGTGCCATGTGATTTAATATCCTTAAAACCTGCCTTCTTTAATAACTCTTTTATTTCTTTCTTCGTATAAAGCCTTTCACCATAAAACTGGTCTGCGATAACCCCACTGTCCACATCATTTATTATCTCCCTTGAAATTAAACGCGTTTTATCTATAGAAAGCGAACGTTCCCTGCAAACGAAATATTTTTTATCTATCCATTCCCATGAACGCGGCTTAATATTTCCCCTTAAATATTCGCCATCCGACAGGTCTATAAGAAACTTGCCCCAGGGTTTCAATACCCTGAAGACTT
>CAYVWW010000078.1:905-5965 GCA_964455605.1 uncultured Actinomycetota bacterium
ATGTCCTCTTTCGCAGTTTCGAAATAACCGAAACTATTGCCAAGCACCATAATCACATCAAAAGAATCAGCAGCGTAAGGCAACTTCCTTGCATCACCTTCCCTGAATTTGACAGATAAGCTCCCTTTTCTTGCTTTCTGGATAAGATAATGCGACCTATCCAGCCCTTCGACATTTTTAAAGCCCCTGTTTAACAGTTCTATGCAATGTCTTCCCTGGCCACAACATAAATCAAGTACCCTGTCTTCTGGCGATAGACCAAGGATTTTTATAAATAGATCTATTTCTTTTCTTGTAATCTCTTTATCATTAACAACATCCCCATCGGTTTTCAGATATCTTGAATTAAAAATATTCTTCCACCAATCCGGATTCAAATGTTCTTCTAGATTGTGTATTGGGCCAATTGTTTTTTTAAATGAGCTTGAATTTAAATTCTTCTGTGGGGGTTTACATCCTGGAGGCTCCTCTTTCATTTACTATTCTCCTTTTTTATTATTTTTTGCTTACCTATTTTTATTTTTTATAATATTTTTACAATTTAAATTATCAACTTAATAAATCTTATATACTTAATAAATCCATATGTCCATAATAATTTTATTACTTGCTTACTTTACTCTAAGCCGGGTTACTGAAGGTTTTAGCTTGTAAGACTTTTTTAAATCAGAAGTTTAAAATCTCTCAATATTGTTAATATTTCTCTTACAAATATTCATTTTTTCTTAAGGCCCCGTACAAATCCTCCTCTTATTTTATCAAGCATATAGCTTGCCACGAATGCACCGGGGTCCTTACTGTAAACAAGCTTATTTAGTCTCTGGAGTGAAGCACTGCTGCATACTACATTAATAATTTCAACCTCGCCATCTCTGCCACTTCCTTTATAACATGTGTAACCAAATTTTTCCTCTGAAAGCAACCTCTTAATTTCACCGTGGCACTCCCTCGAAATTATATTCGTGCTTACAAGATCACGGGAAAATTTCTCGCATATTATTATACCGATTACTGTTCCTACCGCAAAACCGGCTCCATACGCGATTATCCCGTAAATATTATCAAGATCTTTTATTATCCTTACTATAACTGATATGAAGATGACCACTTCAAAAAAACCTATAAGTGCCGCTATTGTCTTTTTCCTCCTCACTATCATGCTTACCCTGATAGTCCCCAGACTGACATCGACAATTCTTGCAACAAATATTATAAAGGCCCATATTATTGTATTAATCAAAGCGCACCTCCAGAAATATATTATTATTTGTTTCTCTTAACTCTTATAAAAATTTCTAACATATTTTATTTTTCATTAAATCCAGATAATAACAGTAGTTCAAAAGTAATTATATAAATTATATTAAAAATATAAAATATATATAATTCATGTTAAAAAACAATAAAAAATTATAAAATTTATAATTATTATTACAACTAATAATTTTAAGCTTTTTAAAACCTTTATTAATTAAAATTTATTTTTTAAAATGAATATTTTTAATTTACTGATTCATTCGATTTTCTGGTTATTCGGCTTCTGGGTGATATGGAAAATCAATTACTGCGAAACTCCCATGAGCAGAGATAATAAAAAAACAATTTCAATAATAATTCCTGCCAGAAATGAAGAAAAAAACCTGCCTGTTTTAATTAAAAGTTTAAAAAAACAAAATTTTAACCTTAAAGAGATAATACTAGTTGACGACAGCTCCAGTGATTCTACTTCCGAAATAGGCAGAAATTTTAAAATAAAAGTTCTTACTCTTAATAACCTACCATCGGGATGGGTAGGTAAATCATGGGCATGCTACAACGGTGCAAAAATCGCTACAGGGGAATATCTTATATTCCTTGACGCAGATACGATGTTACTACCGGGAGCTATTAAAAAAATAACATCCTGTCTTGTCGATTTTAAAGGTGCGGTTTCCATACAGCCATACCACTATATTAAAAAGTTTTACGAAAATTTATCTCTTTTTTTTAATATTATACTTATGGCAGGAATCGGCGTATTCACTCCCCTTCAATCAAGGGTAAGACCAATAGGGGCTTTCGGACCCTGTCTTGCCTGCAGTAAATCAGATTACTTTAAAATTCATGGCCACAGGGATATTAAAGGAGAGGTACTTGAAGACATCGAAATCGGCAAAAAATTTATAAATGAAGGAATAGCCCTTTCCTGTTATGGCGGAAAGGGAACGATTAACTTCAGGATGTATCCTGGAGGATTAAAGGAGCTAATAAAAGGATGGTCTAAAAGTTTTACTATGGGTGCAGGTTCGACATCGATTCCGATTCTACTTATGATTATCGCATGGATTTTCGGAGCCATATTCCCCGTTGAGCTCTTTATAAGGGGATTAATAATGTCAGATAAAACTTATTTTTTGTATTCTCTTATATTCTATATAGCATTCATTATTCAGATTTACTGGATGTCTTATAGAATTGGGAACTTCCATGTAATTGCTTCAATTCTTTATCCTTTCCCACTAATTTTTTTTATAATAATTTTTTTCTATTCTATGTTTTTAACTATTTTTAAAAAGAAAATTTCCTGGAAGGACAGGGATATTAAAGTATAAAGGACAAAAGATGTTATTTCATTTATCTCATTTCTGGATAATATTTCTAGATTTCTTTATATGGTTGGCAATACACTTGGGAGTTTCCTATTCTTGTTCCGTAATACCCCTGAGTTTTTTTTCAGGCGAAATCCGTTTTTTTAAAACAAAAAGATGGGAGTTCGGAGGCAAAATCTACCAGAAACTTTTCAGAATAAAAAGATGGAAAAAAATTATACCGGACGGAGGAAGTCTCTTTAAAGGAGGGTTTCCCAAAAAAAATCTTAAAGATAAAAGCGCTGAATACTTGAAAACTTTTTTTTATGAAACAAAAAGAGCAGAATTAACACACTGGCTGACAATATTGTTTTCACCGGTATTTTTCTTATGGAATATATGGTGGGCTGGAATAATAATGATTTTTTACGCATTACTTGTCAACGTACCCTGCATACTTCTTCAGAGGTACAACCGGGCAAGACTTGAAAAAATTCTTTAGTTTTTTTTATTCCTATCCCGTTAATTCTTATTTTTCTTAAAATATAAAAGAGCTTATTATTTTATAAGCATACAATCCCCAAAGCTAAAAAACCTGTAATCTTTTTCTTTCGCTTCTTCATATGCTTCCAACACCATCTCTCTACCTGCAAAAGCGGATATCATTACTAGAAGTGTGGACCGTGGCAGGTGAAAATTGGTAATTACCCATTCGACAGCCCTGAATTTAAATCCCGGATATATGTATATATCTGTAACCCCACTATCTCCCATTATTTTATTATGTTTTATCATCAAAGTTTCAAGAACCCTGACTACGGTAGTTCCCACTGCCACAATCCTGCTGCCCCCACTTATGGCAGCTCTTATTTTTTCTGCTTCACTTTCGTCGATGCTGTAACTTTCACTATGCATTTTGTGTCCCTCAATATTTTCTTCAGAAATAGGCCTGAATGTATCGATTCCTATAGAAAGATTTAACCTGGCAAATATTATTCCATACCCTTCAAGCTTGTTCATTAAGTCTTTTGAAAAATGCAGACCAGCGGTGGGCGCAGCAGTGGAACCTTTTTTATCCGCGAATACAGTCTGGTATCTATCCTCTTTAATTCCAGTATTTTTAATATATGGAGGTAATGGCACTTCCCCGTATCTATCAAATATTTCCTCTGCATCCAGGTCGAACTCTACTAATGCCTTACCGTAATCATATTTAGACCTTACTACAAAGCTGTGCTCACCTATTAGAACTTTATCGCCGGGCTTCAGCTTTTTTGAGGGCTTCAATAAAACCATGTAGCTTTTATCTTTTATTTTATTCAGGACGAAACATTCAATATTGGCCCCTGTTTTTTCCTTCCTGCCCTTTAGCCTGCACTTTCCAACCCTGCTTTCGTTTACAACAAGCACATCACCTTTATTTAGATAAGATGTAAGATTGTAAAACCTGTCGTGCTTTATGCTGCCGTCTTTTCTATTAAGAACAAGAAGCCTTGATTCTTCTCTTCTGGTAAGAGGTTTCTGGGCTATGAATTCCCTGGGAAGTTCGTAATCAAATAAGTCGATATTCATTTTATTCTATGCTGTCAAAAAGCCCAGGATTACTCTCCCTGGCTATTCCCATATAATTAAAAGCCCTATCTGTGGCTACTCTTCCCTTTGAAGTCCTTTTAATAAAACCAAGCTGCAGCAGGTAAGGTTCATAAACGTCTTCTACCGTATCTGCTTCTTCACCTACCGATGCTGCAATCGTACCCACTCCTACGGGACCCCCGCTAAATTTGATAACAAGGGCGTCAAGTATTTTTTTATCAACTATGCCCAGCCCTAATTTATCTATATCTAGTTTTTCCATGGCTTTCTCTGCTATATCTCCGTCTATTACGCTATCGCTGTACATCAAAGCATAGTCCCTTATTCTTCTAAGCAGTCTGTTGGCAATCCTCGGCGTTCCCCTGCTTCTCTCTGCGATAACTTCAGCACCCTTTACAGTTATATTTATTTTCAATATCCCCGCGGACCTTTTTATTATTTTAATAATGCTATCCCTGTTGTAATAATCAAGCCTTATGTTAACACCGAACCTGTCTCTTAAAGGAGGCGCCACCAGCCCTATCCTTGTAGTTGCCCCTATTATCGTAAATGGTTCAATATCGATCCTGAGCGATTTTGCAGAAGGCCCCTTCCCAATTATTATGTCCAGCTTATAATCTTCCATCGCCGGGTACAGGATTTCCTCCACGTTCCTGTTTAACCTGTGAATCTCGTCAACGAATAAAACATCAAACTTTTCCAGATTTGTCAGTATCGCAGCAAGGTCGCCTGCTCTCTCTATGGCAGGCCCTGATGTAATCCTGAAACCGACCTTCATTTCATTAGCTATTATTTCAGCAAGGCATGTCTTTCCAAGACCCGGCGGACCGGAAAGAATAACATGGTCAAGAGGTTCTTTTCTTTTCATTGCGGATTTTATAAAAACTAAAAGATTCTCTA
>CAYVWW010000079.1:0-5939 GCA_964455605.1 uncultured Actinomycetota bacterium
TGCCCTGCTTTTATTAAGTATCTATTATTTTATAAAAAATAAAAAAATCTCAGAGCAGCATTTAAGAGCTGATATTTTACTCGGGATTTTAGCTTTATATCTGCTGCTGAGCTATTTTATATCAGGGCAGCCCCTTATTAATTTATTTAATTACTGGTTTATAAGATACGATGGAAACTTCTTTTTCAGCTATTCTCCTTTTATTATTCTTGCCATACCTTTTATTAGCTACAGGAAGGCTGCAAAAATTTATTTCCAGTTTTTATTTATTGCTTTTACTGTTTTTGCAGTATTTGGTTTTTTGGAATATATAAACGATGTCAGCTCTTTTATGGTCAGGATTGATGATGTATATGTTGGCCCAATGTTTATTGCTCTTAATAATTCTCATAATGCCACGGGCTCCGTATATTCCATAGCGGGTATATTCGCGTTCGCTTTTTTCCTTGAGTCACACAGAAAAGAGAAAATTGCCTACGGGCTTATCTCAATGCTGCTTTTTGTTGCTATTATTATTACAAAGAGCAGAGGCAGCCTGGTGGCATTTGCCATAGGGATATTTTTCCTGCTCTTATTCGGGAGCGGTTCTTTTTTAAGGTTTTTAAGGAATATTCTTGCAATTATTGTTGTAGCGGTTCCCTTTATTTTTATAACCGGTACTTACGGGAGGATAACGCAGATATTCCATATTTATGATTTGAGTGCCCTGACGAGATTTTCGCTGTGGGATAAGGCGATTCTTCTATTCAAGCAGAGCCCCATTGCCGGTATTGGTTTTGCAAGGTATAACGATGTCCCCTGGAATTTCGACAGGGTTCCGCTGAGCGGGAGCCCCGGGATATTTTCAATTTATACTGCAGGAAATTATATCTTTAATGACACCAATGCTCATAGTTCTTACCTGCACTTCCTTGCTGAAACAGGTATAATCGGGTTAATTCTGGTCCTTGCATTCTGGATTTTCGGTTTTGTAATAATCTATAAGGCTTATAGGAGAAGCAGGGATAATTTTTTAAGAAAGGTTTATCTGTCAGTGGCAGGGGGCATTATAACCCTTTTCATGTTATCGGTGACCGAGAATTATATGACTGCTCCTACAGTTATGGTATGTCTCTCGCTGGCAACCTCGCTTGCGATAGGCCTGTCGGGAATAGAAGAGGAGGATGGCCGTGGGTTATAAAATCTCCATCGGTTCAAATATTATAGAGGGACCGTGGGGCGGGGGTAACCAGTTTGCTATAAGCCTTTCCAGTTATTTAGAAAAAAAGGGCTGGGAAGTGGTTTCGGGCCTCCGTGACAGCGATATTGATATAATAATTTTAACCGAGCCGAGGATAACCTCGGAATCAGGAGCGTATAACCAGAAACATATATCCAGGTATCTAATGAAAAAGCCGGATACAATCGTGGTACACAGGATAAATGAGTGCGACGAGAGGAAGGGAACCACAGGGGTTAATAAATACCTGATGAGGGCGAATAAAGTTGCGGATTATACGATATTTATAAGCGGGTTTCTAAGGGAACTCTTTATAAAAAAAGGGTTTTTCAAAGGGGCAAACTCATCTGCCGTTAAGAATGGCGCGGATAGGGGAGTTTTTAACCGGAAGGGCCTGAGCAAATGGGATGGTAAATCCTCCGTTAGAATAGTTACCCATCACTGGGGCTATAGCTTTAAGAAGGGCTTTGATGTCTATGAAAAAATTGCTGCCCTGGGCTCTATTGAAGGGATTAAAATACAGTTCAGCTATATAGGCAGGATCCCCGGGAATGCCAGTTTCGAGGGTATGAATGTAATCCCGCCCCTTTCCGGCAAAGAACTGGCAGAGGAACTTAAAAAAAACCATATTTATATTACCGGCTCGGTTAATGAGCCGGCGGGCATGCATCATATAGAAGGTGCAATGTGCGGCCTTCCGCTGCTGTACAGAAACAGCGGGGCGCTTCCCGAATACTGCGGTGGTTTTGGAGTTATGTTTGATGGAGCCGGAGATGTGGAAGATAAGCTGGGGGAATTAATAAAAAACTATGATTATTACTTTAATAAGATGGAAGGGTATCCTTATGATTCTGAGATTATGTGCAGGGGCTACGAGGATGTTCTTTTAACTTTGCTCGGGGGCAAGGATAAGCTTGATATGGGCAGGAGGCGCTTGAAGTATATGGCAATTTTTATAAAAGAATTATTTTATCAATCAGCAGAAGTAGTATCATTGAAGTTAAAAAATTTAATAAGAAAGGTAAAGGGCCTGGATGAGCGATAAGAAGATTAAAATTATTTCTGCGGAAGGCGGTTTAGTGCTTAGATCCATAGAAAAAAAGGATATAGAGCTATTAAGGAAGTGGAGGAACGAAAACAGCCAGTATTTCTTTTATAAAGGTGTAATAAAACGCGGAGAGCAGGCAGAATGGTTTAAATCTTATATAAGTAACGAAAAAGAGAACATTTTTGTTGTTGAATATGAAGACCTGATGATAGGATGTATCGGTTTTAGAATTATAAATAATACAATTGATGTTTATAATGTAATTCTTGGTGATAAGAAATTTGGCGGCAGGGGTATTATGGGAAGGGCCCTGAAACTTATGTGCAGTTATATTATGGATAGTTGCGGAATAGAAATTACTCTTATGGTCCTGCCGGAAAATACTGCAAGGCTGTGGTATATAAAAAATGGTTTCGAGGTAACAGGAAAGGAGAAAGATTATATACCCATGAAATTAAACATTAACAAATTTGAGTATTTAAAATATAATCTTGAAGTTAAATAGAACTTTACAGGAGGATTAAAATGATATCAGTTTTCGGTTCCAAAGTCGGAAAGGAAGAACTTGAGGAGATACGCACAAGTATAGAAAATCAGTGGATCGGAATAGGCCCAAAAACGAAATTATTTGAAGAGAGGTTTGCTAAGAGACTGAAACTGGAAGATTTCGTATTGCTTGACAGTGGGTCAAACAGCATACAGATGGCAATAAAGTTGCTGGATCTTCCTGCAGGTTCCGAGATTATCCTGCCTGCATTTACCTGGATTTCCTGTGCCTCGGCTATAATACTTAATAATTGCAAGCCAGTGTTTGCGGATGTTGATTTTGATTCCCAGAATATTACGGCAGAAATGATTGAACCGGCGGTAACTGATAAAACAAGGGCAATAATGGTGGTGCATTACGGGGGTAAGCCGGTAAAGATGGGCAAGATTATGGAGCTTGGTTTTCCCGTTATAGAAGATGCTGCCCATGCGGTAGATTCAAAGATAGGAGATAAATATTGTGGCTCTATAGGGGATGTAGGATTTTATAGCTTTGACGGGGTTAAGAACCTGGCCATAGGCGAAGCCGGAGGTGTTACCTCGAAAAACTTGGATACGATTAAGAGGGCGAGGGCTTTGAGGTATTGCGGTATTGAGAAATCAGGATTCGAGGCTTCTGCCACGACAAATAGATGGTGGGAATATAATGTGGTTGATTTCTTCCCTAAAATGCTGCCAGATGACATAAGTGCATCAATAGGGCTGGCGCAGCTGGATAAACTTGATGAATTCCAGGTGCATAGAAGACATATATGGGATATATACCAGGAAGAGTTAGGGAAAATAAGCTGGCTGGAAACACCAATGGATGCGGAAGAAGGCGAGCAGCATTCTTACTTTAGTTACTTCATACGGCTTAATAATGACAGGAGGGACGAACTTGCCCATTACATGTATGAAAAGGGAATATATACTACTTTAAGGTACCAGCCACTTCATATGATACCAATTTATAACTCGACTCATCTGAAGTTAAAAAATTCCGAGCTACTGAACGAGATTGGTTTAAATATACCCCTGCACCCAAGGTTGAGCCAGGATGATATCGAGTATATCATAAAGACAATAAGTGAGTTCGGTAAAAAAAATAATTTATAACTTGTTTTCAAAATACATTCCCGGGGATAGATAAGGAGAGATTTTGTCTGAAAAGAAAATAGCAATAATAGGGGGCGGCATAGCAGGTCTGGCGGCCGGGATGTATCTTGCGAGGCGGGACTATGATGTAAGCGTTTTTGAAAGAGGAGATAACTGCGGAGGGCTTGCATCAGGAAAAGTCATTAATGGTAACATATATGAATACGGACCCCATTTCTTCCACACGAATAATCCCCATATCCTAAACGAGGTAAAGGAAATCGCAGGCAGCGAGCTTATTGATTTTAAGAGGACGATTTTAATCAAGTTTATGGATGACTACTTCGTATATCCACTTTCTATTTTTGAGGTTTTAAAAAAGCTACCCAAAAAAATGGTTTTTGCCGCTGGCTTGAGTCTTATTAAAAATAATATTAAAAGAATATTTAAAAAACCCGGGGTAGAAAATTCAGAAACACTTCTTTTAAAGTATTACGGGGATATTCTTTATGAATTGTTTTTTAAGAATTATATTTACCACGTGTGGGGGATATATCCGGATAAATTCTCACCTGAATTTGCAATGGAGAGGATACCAAGAATCTCCGGGAGCATATTTTTAAATAAAATAATCTCACCGATAAGAGCAAAGCTTACCCGCCAGTCAACCAATCATTTTGTTGAGAATGTGGACGGCCAGCTTTTTACTACCAGAATTGGTTACAGGGGCATTATAAATAAGATGGCAGAGGATATTAAAAAAAATGGGGGCAAGATATACCTGAATTCGGAAGTGGTCGGCATCAAGGTCGCTGATGGCAGGGTTAAAGCAATCACTGTAAATTCGGATAAAAAATATGATTTCAGTGTTGATGCTTTGATAAATACAATTCCGGTAAATAGGGCAGTTGCTATAATTACTCCTCCTGTTGACAAAACCCTTAGGGAGTCGGTGGAATCACTTGAATTCAGGGCCCTGGTTTTTGTAGGTGTTCTGGTTGATATGCCAAAGGTGCTGCCGGTATCCTTTATGTATTTCAGAGAGCATGCATTTAACCGCATTTATGATTCTTCATATTTTAGCCATGATACGATAAAGCCCGATACCACGATACTGGTTGCGGAAATAAGCAGCAGCGGTAAAGACAGGTGGTGGAATGATGATAATTATTGCAAGGAGATGGTCTTAAAGGACCTTTTAAGGGAAGATATAATAAAAGAAGAAGATATCCTGGAAATGAATGTTTACAGGTATGAGTATGGCTATCCCGTATATAAGCTGGGTTATGAGAAACATCTGGGCAATTTATTGAGTTACATAGAAAATATGGAGAATTTTGAAACGGCGGGAAGGCAGGGTAGATTTAATTATATAAACGGCCATGTTGCCATGCAGATGGGATTTGAAACTGCGGAGAATATAATAAGAAAAATAAAATAGGTAAATTTAAATAGATTAATAAATTATAGTAGTTTTTAAAAAAGTTAAAATTAAAAAAATTTTATGACGAATACTTATCTGTCATCAGGCAATAAAATTATTTCTTTTATCTCAAAATATTTTATTATATTTATAGCTGTCGCTTTTTTAATTGGCTATTTTTGCATATCGCCAGGTGGATATCATGTTTATCTGGGTGAAAAGATTCCTATCATAACCGGGGACGGATATGGATATTATTTTTACCTTCCATATTATTTAATAGATTTCAGAGAAATACCTTTTGAGCGGCTTATAAGTCCGTCAGGGTTCGAGCAGTTCTGGAATCATTACCAGGTGGGCGAGGCAATTATGATATTGCCTTTCTTTCTTGTTGGGCATCTGTTATCGATGATTTTTAATTATCCCCTTGATGGGCACTCCTTTATTTACCAGCATGCTGCCGGGTTGTCAGGGCTCTTTTATACGGTAGCAGGTATTTATGTATTGAAGAAAATGCTGGAAAGGTATTTTTCTAAGGAAACGGCACTTGTCACTTTGCTGGCGATAATATTTGGTACCAATCTATATAATTACGGAACGCTTGGCAGTTTACTCAGCCATTCTTT
>CAYVWW010000080.1:0-5886 GCA_964455605.1 uncultured Actinomycetota bacterium
TGAAATAGATGCATCAAATGATTTCGCGCATTACGGCCTTGGCTTATGTTCTATAAGGGAAAATAAATTAAAAAAGGCGGCTGGGCATTTTAAACTGGCAGCAATTATGAAACCAGCTTCAAAAAAATATAAAGAAATGTTAGAGAGGATTGACTTATTACAGCAATCCTAAGAGAACGATATAGTATCAGTAACCTTCAAAGTAGTTTTTTCTATTAATCCAGCTTTTACTTCCAGGACAGAAAAAGAATCTTTTAAAAATGGGGTAAAAATGAATGGTCTTAGATTGCAATAGATAGCTATAACCTTATTGCTTTTGTCCAAGAATACTACATCTATCCTGTATCTCATCCCTATGGTGTGGATACTTTTACACTTTTTTATAAGTAATCCCTGCCCGTCAGTCAATTTTTTCCTGAATATCAATCCGAAAGACCTGCTAAAGAGATTTCTGGCTTCTATTATATCGTTAATGATTATCTCTTTTTTTACGCTTTCACTATTTTCAGAAACAAATTTAAAAGCTTTCATTAATTATTCCAGTATTAAATAAACTTTGGTATCTTTTATCTACCCAGCTCTTCCTCTACTTCTTCCTTGCCAGCTTTAAGTTCTTCAACCTGCTGCTCATCTATTTTCAGGAGGAGTGACTGAAACTCTCCTACATGGGTTTTCTCTTCTTTTGCTATATCCAGGAGAATTTTTTTGATATCTTCATTATCCGTAGTTGCAGCAAGCTGCTCATAAAGGCTTATCGCATCCAGCTCTGCAATCATACCTGCCCTTAAAATTTCCTTATCCATATTATCCTTATCAACTTTTGCCAGGTTAATAGGCATACTAGATAACATAATTATTGCTCCTTTCAAATTTAATTATTTTTAATAAACTCATCCCTGTAATTTAACCCTTAATCTTAAAAGTCCCAAATACCTCATCAAATATCTCTATTTTTCCATCAAACTCCTCCTGAGCTGCTGTGAAAGTAAGGACCCAGAAATCCTGCCCATTCTTAATTATATACTGAATCACCTTTAACTCTTTTCCGCCGACCTCCTGCTCTATGATTGTCCTTCCTACTTCATCATAATTGCCAAGAGAAACAACACCCTGCTCTACTATTTCAAATACATATTCTGCTTCTTCATATTTCTCTGCAATGTCCGTGTATGTCATATCCATATACTTTTCAAGGGATAGAAAAGGAACCGTCTCGCCGGTAATGGTTAAATTGCTTATACCATCTCCTTCGGAAGCAGCCACCAAATCATAACCGTAGAATAATAGATATACCTTATTTGCCTCAATATTGGCAGCCAGTTCATCCAATCCTATATCCTCAAGGTCCTCTACTACGGAATCCAGTTCTTCCCTCGTACCACCTTCCCAGTTTTCCGGCAGGGACAGATTGAAATCACCCCCGGCAAACTCGACCACTGCAGGCTGCATTTCTTCAACTGATTTACATCCTGAAATAGCAAAACTTGCCGATACTACCAACATAACCATTATTAAAATCAAAAAAGCTTTCTTCATAAAAATCCCCTTATTTCCTCTTACCATTTAAATTAAAATTTAACCATACCATCCAGGTTAGCTTATATTATAACAATTTTAACCGCGCTTGTTAGCTTTAATCTTAATTCTTTACTGCTTTACCCCGGCTATAATACTCCTGTTAAGAGCGGCTTGCCTGTATATTATATCCTTAAAACCTGCTTCTTCCATCATTTGCTTCATTTCAAGGAAGGAATAACATTTGCCTCCGGTAAGGAACATGATCAAAACCGAATATTCTGCTGCCGATACCGGCCCTGTTTTGCCTTCGTTAATATGCACACCATGAACGATTACCATCCCACCCGGCTCAAGACTATCGTATGATTTTTCTAAAACATACCTCACCCTATCAAAATCCAGGTCATGGATCACATGAGAAAAAAGATGGACATCATAGCCTTCCGGGAGGCTTTCTTTTAACATATTCCCAGTAATTACATCCATCCTATCATTTAACCCGGACTTTTTTATCGCAAGCTCCGCTATCTTATCCACAGGTGGCTTTTCATAGATAGTCGCCCTGAGATCCGGGTATTTCTGCAGAAGTACGGCAGAATAAATACCTGTTGAACCACCTATATCAAGTAACTTCTTATATTTTCCTAAATCAACCACATCAAGCAACCCACCCGCCAGGTAAGCTCCCCGGCCTCTTGCTCCATCCGCGTAAGATGTTGCAAAATCAGCATTTTCCATGGAAGTTGCCCAATCCTCTTCCCTCTTAACTGCTGCCCAGTTTGCCGGCTTCCCAGTTAGAAGCACCTTCCTCATTTCTTCACATGCAGGTCTGTCCTTTAGCGATCCGACATAAGAGCTCAGATTAAATTTAGATTCGCTGCTAAGATAATCATTTGCAACATCCGTAAGATAAAACCTGCTATCTTTTTCCCTAATAAAGCCATATGCCTTAAATAGGGTTAGCATTACATCCAGTGGCCTTTTTTTAATCTTAAGCGAAACGCTTATATGGTTGATATCAGATGGAAATTTTTTCAAAAAATTAAAGAAATCAAAATAACCCACGGCAGCGATAAACAGGTCATTTGCAAATGCACTATCACGGAGTCTGAATATAAGCTCTGGCGAGGTCTTAGGTGAACCAGTATTTTTTTTAACCATTCAATAGCTCTTTTTTATTTCTAAATTCAAAATTATTATTTAATTTGCACTGACTATCTTAATAGCTTTCCCATGAAATCACTATACATCCTTAGAAATGTCTATCCTAACAATAATATTAATCATGAACCTAATCATGAACCTAATCATGAACCTAACCTACAATAGCTCGTACTGGGTACTTCTCCCTTTACCGACTCTTTTTAACACCTTCATATCTAATAATTTAGATATCTCATCCATTGCTGCTCTATTTGATACATCAAACATCTCCCTTGTGTCCCTGTTTCTTATGCTTCCATTCTGGTTTATAAACTCTATAATCTTCATCTGCCTTTCTGTTAAAGCTATCTGACCCCTTTTTGTCTTTTGTAATCTTTCACTGCTTAATCTAACCACTCTCTCTTTAACCTTTTCAATACTTACATTTACTCCTTCAGCGAAATACTCGAGCCATCCAGTCAAATCAAGAGTTTTCTGATTAACGCTACGCAAAGCTTTATAATAAGCTTTCCTGTCAGAATCATAATAATCATCAAGACAAAAAAATTGTTTGGCATCAAATCCGCTTATATAAAGTACTAATGTAGCCAGAACTCTTGCAGTCCTACCATTGCCATCTACAAACGGGTGTATTCTTACTAATTCATAATGAGCAATTCCTGCTTCAACTACAGGGTCAAGTTCTTTTGCTTGCTCGGAGTTTAGCCATTCAACCAGAGCACTCGTAAGCTTGGGAACATCTTTATTGACAGGAGGCCTAAATATAATTTCTCTTGTAAATCTATTACCGACCACAACATATTTATTTCTATATCTCCCACAATCTGAGGGATTTTCGAGAGTCCCTTTCGTCAGTATTTTGTGTATAGATAAAATATTTTTCTCTGTAATTTTATTCCTATCAGCTAATTTAGCTATGTTTTCAAGTACGCCTAAATAATTTATAACCTCCTGTTTATCTTTACGAGATGCCATTACTTCCCGGCCATTAGCCAAGTCACTCACCTGTTCAAGAGATAAAATATTTCCCTCGATAGCAGTAGAAGAATGAGCTTTTCTAATAATGGCTTCACGCCGGAGAGTTACCTCCCAATTAGGAATAAAAGGAGAATTTAATATAACTTCCCTTGCAGTTGAAATACCCGTGAGATTATTTACTATTTTATTCGTATATTTAAAATTAGGTTTAAACATTATTTATTTTTAACTCCTTTAAATAATTAGCAATCTTTTCTTCGTTTTCAGAAAGTTTCTGGTTAATACTTTTCATATCCTGCTATTCTTTAGCTATATCTATCTCCTCAATTTCTTATTCCGGATAGACATAGAACCTTACATTGAGATTATAATCGTTTTCTTTCATTTTTCTCTTTATATAAACTGTGAAAATCCTTTTATTTCACTTTTACTATTATACACTAAACTATGCTATCTATATTTTTATCTCCCAGAATATTAAGTTTTCTTACTTCTGGATGACTTCCATATTCTTTGCTGGCATATATAAATTGAACTTTGTCTTTTTTATAATCAGGTTTAATCATATTTAAGATAATTATGGCTCCCGGTGCTCCAGTGTTATAAAAAAGTTTTTCAGGTAGAAGGACAATCGTCTCTATTAAATCCTCTTCGACTATCTTTGACCTTATAATTTTGTATTTACCTCCTCTAAATTTTCAATAAAGGCAACTACTTGCTCAGGGCCATAACATACCTACTACATTCCATACCTGGCCGTTTATCAGTGCCCGGTTAACTATATGCCTATCATTATTTATAACAAAGCATACAAAAAACGCACCCGCAATCCATTGGAATTAGTAGCCACAATATGATTGAAAAAAGCCCATGTCTCTTTTGGATAGAACTCTACTGCTTTCTAATTTTCTTTTTTTTAACCTCCCAGTATATAATTAACATTACATACGCGAGCGGGATGAGAAACAAACCAGCAAATAAGCCAATAGTGCCAGTAGCTTCATAACCTATCATTCCATGGAATTCAAAGCAGTTATGGCACCCGCTACTATCACAGCACATAGGAATAAAGGTTGTGGCTACAAGACCGACAAAAAAACCGGCAAAACCGCCCAGGAGAATTGATAAAAGAATAGTGGTGATTAAAAAAAATATTTTTTTTGTTTTTGACAGACCACAGTAAAATTTAAACATACTATTAATATAGTATAAGTCTCAATTTTAATCTATTAGAATATCCCGTAACCCCCTGTAATGGGGTCCTTAAAAATGGGTAAGTTTAAAGGGAAATATGTCAGTAAGCTAAAAGCCACTATATTAACGACTATAAGCAGGGAACCCACTATACTTAATATACTGCGGTACTTCCGGGTGATGGTGATCCCATAGCTAACTAACTGGGCAATGGCAATTGATACCACAAAGTTAATTGCGTGTATTATAAAGCCCTCAATGCCAATAGCCTCCGAAATATAATATATTGCAGCTATCAAGATACTCAGCAATGTAAAAGAAACACCCTTAGCCATAAGGAAGTTCCCTACCTTTTTACCATAGGAAAAGAACTCTATCACTGCCCAGATAAAGGCAGGCCAGAACCCGATCTTCAAATGCTCCCAGACGCTTTCATTTACTGCACCGAGCAGTGCCACTATCCTTAAACCGCCGCTTAATTCAAAAATAAAGTGAAATGCAGAACCCAGAATTATTATAAAAAGTATTCCGGACATCTCCCATGCGAGTATCTTTTTCTTATCAGGATTTTGGTCTATCATTTTAAGATGCTCCCCTTTTAGCATAAGGTATATTTTTAAAAACAGCGCTGCTTTTTATCCTTTAGGCACTCTTTCATATCACACTTGTAGCATATTTCATTTTTTAGATAACCGCCATCAAAAAATCCCGCTATGTTCCCAAGAGTATCTACCGCAATATTATGGATAGCTTCCGCCGTAAAAAATCCCTGATGAGAAGTTATAAGCACATTCGGGAATATCATAAGTCTTGCAAGCACATCATCGGATATCATCTCCGTTGAGAAATCTTCAAAGAAATATTCCCCTTCCTCCTCGTATACATCAAGCCCTGCAAAGCCCACTTTCCCAATCTTGAGCATCTTTATAAGAGCCCTGGTATCTATCAGCTTACCTCTACCTGTATTTATAATCATTACCCCGTCCTTCATCTTTTTCATATTATTTTCATTAATAATATATTCAGTTTCAG
>CAYVWW010000081.1:0-5860 GCA_964455605.1 uncultured Actinomycetota bacterium
TTTGCCGGCTTTTTGTTAATAGAGCTTAATTCAAATTTTTTAATGAGCTCGTCCCTGGAGAAAATTGTTGTCCTTTCATCATAGGCCCATCCCAGAAGAGCGAGGTAATTAAGTATCGCTTCCTTTAAAAAGCCGTCCTCTATATATCTTTCGATAGATATCGAGCCATGCCTTTTACTTAATTTCTGTCCGTCCATCCCAAGTATCATTGGAAGGTGCGTGAAATCGGGGGCATCAAAACCCAGCGCCCTGTAAACAAGGATTTGTTTTGGAGTATTTGAGAGATGGTCCTCACCCCTTATGACATTTGTTATTTTCATCAACGCATCGTCAACAGCCACCGAATAATTATATGTCGGCAGCCCGTTGGACCTTATTATTATAAAATCCTCGATATTTTCGGACTGGACCGATATTTCTCCGTAAACGGTATCCTTGAAAGAAATTGTTTCATTTTCTGGCGCCAGCAATCTTATGGCGTATGGCTCTCCTTTTTCCAGGTTGGATTTTACTTCTTCAGGTGTTAGACTGAGGCATTTCCTGTCATATCTGTACGGCTCTCCTTTTTTTGCTGCGTTTTTTCTTTTCTCCTCAAGTTCTTCCGGGCTGCAGAAACATCTGTATGCTTTCTTTTCTTCTATCAGCTTACGGGCATATTCATCGTAGATTCCGGTTCTTTGCGATTGCCTGTAGGGACCGTATTTACCCTCGGCCCCGGGACCTTCGTCCCAGTCAATTCCCAGCCATTTTAAGGAACTAAGGATTTTGTCTATTGATTCTTCCTGATGCCTGGCAATATCTGTATCTTCTATCCTTAATATGAAGCTACCACCTGTATTTTTTGCATAAAGCCAGTTAAAAAACGCGGTCCTGGCACTGCCGATATGTAGGTATCCCGTCGGACTGGGGGCAAATCTTACTCTTGTATTTTTACATTCTCTTCTCATGTTGTGCTCGTATTATTGTGTTCATATATTAATCAGAATAATTACCTGTCAGTATAAATATTTTTAAGGATTTACCCATACAGTGATTTTCCTTATAGTTTCAACCGGTTGTCCCCATATGGGGTCCTGCCTGTGAGTGTATCCCGGAGGCACCTCCCCGAACGGCTCATTTATGTATTCTATATGGGTATATCCTGACTCTATAAGTATATGGTTTGCCTCATTTTTAGGCATCATCGTAACGTTTGGCATTATGGGTACCGTATCTTCCGCTAAGGGCATCTGCTCCCTTGGTTCCTGGCCATAATGGAACTGTTTTATCATTATCTGTTCCGCTGGCGTAAACCTGTTTGGAAGCTTCATCTCTCCTGTTTCAGGGTCTATTACCACCTGGACGCTTATCATGTCGTCCTGGGGCCTTACGAAATTTTCTACTTGCAGTTCTTTTGTAGCTTCTTCCATGAATGCATTCCAGATTAATGCCGGCTGTGCCCCTCCCTGGACTCTCATTCCGTTTATTGTTCCCATTTTAACATTTACTTCTGCGTAACCCATCCAGACAGATGCAGCAAGGTTAGGAGTAAAGCCAGTAAACCAGGCATTTTCTGCTTCCTGTGTCGTTCCAGTTTTCCCGGCGCAGGGCCTGTCGGAAAGCCGCGCCCTGGTGCCTGTCCCTCTCTGCATCACCTGCTGCATTATTTCTATTGCCCTGTAAGCATTAATAGCGCTTAGAACCTGCATGCTTTCCGGCTGATGTTCCTCAATGACTGCGCCGTCTTTATCCACGACTTTAAGGATTGCTACCGGGTCATTCCTTACACCGTAGTTGGCGATGGTAGAGAATGCCGTGCAGACTTCAAGAGGTGATACCCCTGTAGTAAGACCGCCAAGTCCCATTGCAGGGTACGGATCCATATAGGTTTCGATTCCCATATCCATGGCAAGTTTTGCCATGCCATAAGCTTCAATTTTCATAATGAGCTGTGAATATACTACATTTACCGATTTTACTGTTGCTTCCAGAACGCTCAGCTCAGTTACTTCATATTTTTCATCATTATAGTTCCCGACTTCCCAGGGCTCGCTGCCTTCTATGTCAAATATGACGTTCCCGTTAGGATTAAAGGTCATATATGGAGTAAGACCCTGCTCCAGTGCGGAAAGAAGGGCAAAAACCTTAAATGTTGAGCCGGGCTGCCTCTGTGACTGTGTAGCAAGATTGAATTTCATTTCCGAAAAGTCTTTGCCTCCCACCATGGCTTTTATATAACCGTTTGAAGGATCCATGGCTACAAGTGCTGCTTCGGGGTCGTCAGGGTCAGGGAGTACTTCTAAAATAGCATTTTCAGCAGCAATCTGCATTTCCGGGTTAAGGGTGGTATAGATTTCAAATCCGCCTTCAAAGACTTTTTCCACCCCATATTCTTCGATAAGTATCTGTTTTACATACTCCACAAAATATGGGGCAAATATCTCTTTGGTCTCTTCTCTTGGCCTCTGGGTAATTATAGGCATTTTTATGGTATCCTCATACTCTTCATGGCTTACATATCCAAGTTCAAGCATTTTATAAAGAACGGTATTTCTTCTTTCCATTGCAGCTTTACTGTCGAGGTATGGCGAAAACAGATACGACTTTAACAAACCGGCAATCACTGCGCACTCGGGAAGGTTAAGATACTCAACATCTTTATTGAAATATGTTCTGGCTGCTGCCTGGACACCATATGCTCCCTCGCCAAAGTATACCGTATTTAAGTACATTTCCAGTATTTCTTCTTTGGAATAAAATTCTTCAAGCTGATAGGCAAGCGCTGCTTCCTTTATTTTCCTCTCTAATGTCATTTCGTATTTTTCTAAAGGCATATATACGTTTTTTACATAACCCTGGGTTAGAGTAGTAGCGCCCTGCTCTATTTCACCGGATGTAAGATTAATTATGGCTGCCCTTACGATTCCTTCAAAATCAACTCCTTCATGCTGGTAGAACCTTTCGTCTTCTATGGAAATTACCGCGTTTATGAGATTACGGGGTATTTGCTCGTATGACACGAGCTCTCTGTTTTCCTCGCCATGGAATGTTGCGATAAGAGTTCCATCGGCAGCATATATTTTTGACGTCAATGCGTTTTCTGAAGGTGTAAAGTCTTCAAGCTCAGGCAAATCTTCTATAAAAGAATTAAGGGCCCCGACAGCGTAAACTACGATCCCTGCAAATGTAAATATGAATAGCAAATTAAAGCCAAGGATAACGGATATTATCGATATTATTACCCTGGCAACCTTCTTCTTTTTATGTTTTTTTCTTAATATAGACATGGAATAAAAATGCCTGCCAACTTTATTTGCACCGTCTGGATTAGATAACAAAAAACAGAATTAAGATATTCTGAGTAACATAAAAGCAAATCCAGAATAATCGCAGGGTTAATTTTCCGCTTATTAAAAATATAACCCATATTACAAATAAAAGATATTACCATATTTCTTTTTTATTATACAGAGTTTTACGCCGGATAGTCATGCATGCGTTAACATGCATTATGCGGGTTTATCGAGCTTGGTATGTGTAGTGGTTTATTTTAATTTCAGGAAATTGCGGCTTTAAAAGAACCGCGGCTCTAAAGGCAAGATGTGCATATTATTTTATTTTTTGTGGTATTGTATTATTATTACCTGATGGTGATTCAGGGTTGCCGGTAGCCTGTAAACAGGTTACTCGTTGAATAGTGTTTTGCACAAGCAAAGAATAGTTCCGGTGAAAGGCAATTGTTTTAAGATAACTTCCGGAGAATATATTATTTTACGGTTACAATGAAAGTATTGTTAATAAGCGATAAGGTAGTCGAGCATCTCTACAGCAATTCGATTGCTGAAAGAATGAAGGATGTAGATTTTATAATATCGTGCGGAGATCTGCCTCCTTATTATCTTGAGTTTATAGTATCCATTCTTAATAAACCACTCTTTTATGTTATGGGCAATCATGACGGCAGGGAAATTTTTACTGAGAACAGCGTTAAATCGGGCATACCGGAGGGTTGCATAAACCTTGATCAGAGGGTAATAGAGTATAAAAATGTCATTATGGCGGGGCTTGAAGGGTCTATCAGGTATAAAAAGGGTAAGCACCAGTATACCGAGTTTCAGATGTCATGTAAGGTTAACAAGTTAAAGCCGCGCCTGTATATAAATAAAATTTTTAAGAAAAGATATGTCGATATTCTTGTAACACATGCCCCTCCTTACAGGGTTCACGATAGAGAGGATTTTTGCCACAGGGGTTTTAATTGTTTTAACAGGTTTATAGAAAAATTCAGGCCGGTATATCTTGTACACGGGCATATACATACATATGGCCCCGACAAAAATTGGCTGACAGAGGTGAATGGCACGAAAGTCGTGAATGCTTATGGATACAGGATTATTGAAATTTAGTTTTTTAGCCGGCTGGTAATCAAATAAGGTTTTTAGGTAAAGGGAATATTGAGCGAAAATGATAGAAGAAAGTACGAATACGAACATTTCTAATCAGGAATTTGAAGGTGCACGTTTTAAATCACTTTTGACCAGCCTGAAGTATGTACTTATTGGCAGGAACAACGAGCTTATATCATTTGAAAAGGTAAAAAAGGAGTTTGGCCTTTACAAACAGAGTTATCTGGGAGTTAAGACGGTAGAGGTTGATAGCATTGTTGGAAGTCTTGACAGGTACATGGATTTTGATAGGTACTTTCTTCCTAAAAAAGTGCATCTTCAGCAGAGGTGGGCAAGAATTCATGGCCTGATAGCCAGTGATGTAATATTGCCCCCGGTTAAACTTTACAAGGTAGGAGATATGTATTTTGTTCTTGATGGGAATCACAGGGTGAGTGTTTCAAAGAAAACGGGTGTTAAGTATATTGATGCAGAGGTAATTGAGTTTATTATGGATACGAAGCTTACTCCGGATATGGACCCCAATAAAGTATTTATCATGGCCGGTCAGGAAAGGTTCTTCAAGATAACCGGATTGAAGGAGAAAAGGCCTGATATCAAAATTGAGATAACAGCTCCGGGTCAGTACGAGTTTCTATTATGCCAGATAAATAAGCTGATGGTTCAGTTAAATGAATGCAGGAAGGTGGACGAGGAGATAATATCGTTTAAGGATGCCTCTCTTCTCTGGTATGAAAAAATATACGTTCCTGCTATTGAAATAATAAAGCATTATGGATTGCTGGAAAAGTTTCCCGGCAGGACAGAGACTGACCTTTATATATGGATAAACGACCATAAAAGATATTTAAGTCTGAAGTATGGGAGGGATGTGGTTATAAAATTTGCTGCAAAAGACTTTCTTTTCAGGTTCAGCACCAATCCCTTAAGAAGATTTAAGTTAAAGCTTACTATTTTAAAATTCAGGGTTCCCGGTCTTTTGAGGAAAAAATAGAAATATGGTATATGTTTAAGGGACAATAGTTATGAATAAAAAAATTATGGATAAAAAATTAATCTTGCTAACTAATGATGATGGAATAGAATCAGAGGGCATTTGCTCTCTTTACAGGGTTCTGGAAAAAGATGGGAATTTTGACATCAGGGTTATAGCGCCGGATAAGGAAAGCAGCGCATCCGGCCATGCCATTACCGTATTCAGGCCGATATCGGTCAGGAAGGAATACAGGGAAGGTAAATTTTTTGGATATGCAGTGGATGGGACCCCTGCTGATTGTGTTAAGATAGCAAACAGCGACATCCTTGAAAGGACTCCTGATTTGCTAATTTCAGGTATAAACAGAGGGGCAAATGTGGGGGAGAACATTATTTATTCGGGAACGGTATCGGCTGCAACTGAGGGAACTACCCTTGGTATAACTTCTATGGCTGTTTCGGTTGATAATCTGGTTAACCCCGAATTTAACTATGCGGCA
>CAYVWW010000082.1:0-5841 GCA_964455605.1 uncultured Actinomycetota bacterium
TTCCTTGACTCTGGGATGAAGCAAAAGATGCAAATCTGCCGCATCAACGTCACAGTCTGCCATTACCTTTTCTTTAGCAAGTGCCGCGAATGAACCGGTAATGACTGTTTTACCTGTCCCTCCCTTTCCGCTTATAATAACTATCTGCTTCATTTCTTTATCCCCGTAAAATCCTTCATAATCTCTTCTATTTTTTTATATAAATCACGGAATCTATTCCTGTATCCAGGCATTACCTCTACAACGGTACGCCCGCCTGAGTAAATCTCCGCTATTTTTCTGTCAAAAGGTATCCTCATAAGAACAGGAATATCCTCCTTTTCGCAGTATTCATCTATCCTTTTATCGCCCAGGTCGGAACGGTTAAGAACGACACCAAAAGGCATCTCCAGCTTTCTTACTACTTCAACGGCAAGCGATAGGTCATTCAACCCGAATGGTGTAGGTTCCGTCACAAGGATAACAAAGTCGGTATCTTTAATTGTAGTGATAACCGGGCACGATGTTCCCGGAGGGGCATCTATTATCACTGTCTTATTATTATCGATACGCTTTTTTACTTCCCTTATAATCGGGGGCGACATCATCATTCCGGTATTTAACTTACCCTGGACAAATCCTACTCCACTTTTGCTGCCGGTTTCCACAGCACCTACTTCATTATTGATTTCTTCTATAGCATCAAGAGGACAGAAATAAGTACAGGAGCCACAGCCATGGCATAATTCAGGAAAAATGATTACTTGCTTTTTGACGACTGCGATTGCATTATACGCACAAACTTCCTGGCATCGCCCGCACCCATCACATTTTTGTTCATCTACCTGTGGGATAGGAATAAAAACCATATTCTTATCTTTAAAAACAGGTTTTAAAAAAATATGGCAGTTTGGTCCCTCAACATCGCAATCTATAAGCTGGACATTTTCAAGTGAAAGAGCCAGATTAACAGCTACGGTTGTTTTCCCAGTCCCGCCTTTGCCACTGGCAACGGATATTATCACTGCTCTTCTCTCTTTCCCTAATTACCCTTACCCATACCAAAATGCGAATCGACATCGGGGCTGTTTATTTCGCTGTATTTTCCATTTTTTAAATCTTTTAAGACGTCTTTTATAGACCCACTGGCTCCCGAATAAATCTTTATCGAAGCGGCAGACAAAACTCTGAAAGCGCTGGGTCCGATATTGCCACTTATTACAGCTTCAATACCCATATCGGAAATTCTCTGGGCTGCGCGTATACCCGCGCCTCCGCCTTCCATGCTGCTTTCATTTTTAATGGCTTCAAAACTTCCGCTATTCGTATCATAGATAATATAATAAGGGCACCTTGCAAACCGCTGGTCCACATTTGATTCCAGTGTTTCCCCACCGGAAGAAATAGCAACTTTCATTTTCTCTCTCCCTTTTATCTAAAACAAAAAATTATTTAAATGTTATCAATCTTTTTCCACATTCAGGACATTTTATCTTGCTTAACCTGTATGCCTGCGCCTTCTCGTCCAGGTCCTCCTTTTTAACATGGTAATGATAGAAACCTTTAAGGCACCTTGTTTTTATAATATCCTTATCCGAAATATAATTACCGCCCTCAAACCTGAGCGCCTTACCCTCAATTATCGCAGTTATAATTTTTTTCCTCGCAGACTTAAGCAGTCTCTGGAAAGTAGACCTGGATATACCCATAACCCTTGCTCCTTCTTTCTGGTCAAGCTCCTGTTTGTCCTTTAGATTAAGAGTTTCAATTTCTTCCAGCGTCAGCACGACTTCACCTACATTTCCCAGCGCAACACCATGCGGCTTGTAATAGACGAATAATGGCACAGTGTTCACAATCTTATCGATTACCGGTCTCGGTGACATTTTTATCCCCTCTCCATTTTTGTTCCACACTTTGGACAAATTATCTCATAACAGGGCTCTCCGGGCTTGTGCCCAACCTTAGCCCCACATTTCGGGCAAACACAACTTCCACCAGGTCCTAAATTCTGTCCGCCCATTCTGCCGCCTCTGCCACCACGGCCCAACCCTCTTCCAGTCCCTGGACCCTGACCTGCCGGTCCAGTTCCATCTCCTCCTGGCATTTATAATACCCCTTTCAAGATAGTAAAAAATTTATAAAAAAATCCTAACGATCTGTCCGGTAGCTATGTCTTTTCAACTCCATACCCTTTACCCATTCCTGGCTCACAAATACCTTCCCCGCCTTCCAGGGAACCATCCTTTATTTTATCTATAATTTCATCAACTTTACCACTGACTCCAAGTATGGTTTCAATAGATTCCCTATTAAATTGGCCTTTCGCCCTTATTCCCATACCACCCGCTACTATGCATTTTACTCCAATCTTACCAAGATAGCACGGAAGGTAGCCAGGATGGTGTCCGGGGTTTTCAATAATTTTCTTATCCACCAGTTTACTATTTTCAACCTCGATAATAGTAAAGTGTGGGCATCTCCCGAAATGCGGGGAAACTTCATCCCCGTCAGTCGAAATAGCAATCTTCATGCTCTCTAACCTCCAGATTTAAAATAATACTCCATATTATTACGAATACTGCGCTCTATTTCCCCAGAGCCCAACAACTTATTTATAAATTTTATCACTTCATTAATATTTAGACCAAGAGAAAACGCTATCTCCTTTATCCCCACAGGTCTTCTTTTAAGTAATTCTATTATTTCCTTCTCCATTTCTACCATATTGCTACTATACTCCTTACGGCTGACGCCACCAATTATTATAGCTTTATCCCCGAGAATATCTCTTATCCTTTCTAATTTTTTTAGTGAAGGCATTTTTACAGGATGCCTTCCCTTACTTTCCCCCAGAGACCTTACCGGGGTATTTAAATGAATCTTCTTAATTCTATCTCCAAGGCCTTCTATTATACTTTTTGATTTGTACGCATCATCTTCTCCATCGTTCACATCGCCAAGTATCATAATCTCCAGCCATATATCGCCATTAAAGCAATCCACCAATTTTTGTAAACCATACATATTTTTATCAAAATCAATTTCCCTTGGCGGGCGGTTTATTTTTTTTAACAGACGGTCATCTGGAGCGTCAAGTGAAACCTTTAAAAGATCAGCCCCCTTTATATCATCAATAACCCCCTCAATGCTAAGAGTGCCTCCACATGTAAGAACAACAACAGGTATGCTTGAATTCTCCTTTGCGATATTAATAAGTTTCCCGATATCACTGTTAAGGGTTGGCTCACCTGAACCGGAAAAAGTTATATAGTCGATATATGGGTAACTTTTTATCCTTTTTTTAAGCTCATTTTTAAACTCCGAATAATCTATATCAACATATTTTTTCCTCTCAATAGTTTTATTCGTAGTTTTACCAAGCTGGCAATATACGCAATCATACACGCATACTTTAAGCGGGATCAAATCCACCCCGAGCGAATACCCAAACCTTCTTGATAACACAGGTCCGTAAAACAAATTCTTCTCACGCTCCAGACTATTTAAAAATATTTGCTATTTATAATTGAGAAAAACATCCAGTTAATGCTGTTTTGAAGATAAACTTATTATTTTATCAGCTATATGGCTAAAGGCTTCTCCGACAGGAGTTTCATCTTTGTGGTCCTTCAAATATATATTACCCTCATCACTCATATTCATGACATTAAGGTCGTAAGGTATCCTTCCTAAAAATTCTACATTCATCTCCTCGGCAATCTTCTGGCCTCCGCCAGTTTTAAAAATATCTATCCTTTCCCCACAATGAGGGCAGATAAATCCTGACATATTCTCTACAACCCCTATAAATGGTATTTTCAATTGCTGTGCGAATTTTATACTTTTTCGCGCATCCAGCGTAGCCATATCCTGAGGAGTAGTGACAACAATACCTCCGTTCAGGTCGGTTATGAGCTGCGCTATGCTCAGGGGTTCATCCCCTGTACCTGGTGGGGAGTCGATAATCATATAATCAATATCACCCCAGTTAACATCGCTCAAAAACTGCCTGATTAACTTCATTTTTAAGGGTCCTCTCCAGATAACCGGGCTATCCTCTGACTCCAGAATTGAAGCAGTGCTGACAACTTTCATGTCTTTAAAAGCCTGAATCGGCTCTATCCTATCATCCTTTGCTGAAAGTTTTTGCTTTTCCAGGCCCATCATTTTTATTACATTGGGACCATGGATATCAACATCAAGGACACCAACTTTATAACCCCTGGTCATTATCCGATAAGCAAGATTCACTGACACGGTGGTCTTGCCAACTCCACCCTTACCACTGAAAACTATAAACTTATTTTTCACACCGGCCATATTCCTGGCAACATCATCACTCATTCTTTCTTCATTCATCATTCATCCACCCTTTAAATAATTTTCAGGAAGTACTGATATACTACCGTATAAAACGGATTAATTTTTAATTATATCGAATACTTCCTTTTTATAACTTTTATCTATTTTTTATTTTTCTCTTCACTGGACAGCTTGTCCATCCTAGTCTTTATTTCATCTAGCTGGCTCTGCAGCAACTCGGATTCCTTCTTTAACATTTCCTTCTCCTGCTCCGGTCCTATATCCTGGAAATAAGGGCTCCTGCCAAAGCCGCCCCACCCGCGATAACCGGCATTATATCTTCCCCGTCTGGGGATTCCCGTCGCATAATACCCGTTTCTAAAACCGCGTCCGCCAAATCCGCCTCTGAAGCCTCTGCCTGCAAATCCGCCTGCATAAATATTAGCATATCCAGGAGCGTTATAACCGCCACAATATCCGCCACCTCTACCAGTCATTGGACCCATTCCTTCGGGTCCCATTCTGTCACCCCATGGCATTTTTACATTACCTCCTTTATGTGAAATCTACTTTAGTCATATAAAACAATTCATAATTTACTACTACTTATTACCACTACTTATGAGCTTATGACCATAATCATTTTAATGAACATATGCCCATAAGTCAAGAATCTATACTCTTCGGATAAGTAAGTCCTGGTTAAATTAAAACCAAAAAAGACTTTCAGTATTACCTTACCCGCGGCCGCCTCTTACCATTTTCTTACCAAACTTACACTTCCCCTAAGATTTACTTTTTCAATAAAATTTTTTATGCTGCTTCCGTTTATCTTAAACCCGGGGCTAATCTCATTTAACGGAATTAACACGAATTTTCTTTCTTTTATCCCTGGGTGTGGTATGGTCATAAAATCAGAATTCAAAGATGCGTTACCATAATACAATAAATCTATATCAATAATCCTCGGACCATTTTTCCGGTCTTTCTTTCTACCAAAATCGGACTCGATTCTCTTTAAAAACTCCAGCAACTCAAATGGGCTGATTTTTTTATCTACTCTCGCTTTTAAAACTATATTATAAAAGTAGTCCTGGTCCTTAAAATACATCGGTTCCGTTTCATATATTGATGATACCTTAAGAACATCGATATCCTTCCGTGACCCAATCATTTTGACCGCTTTTCTTAGATTATTTTCCCTGTCCCCTATATTTGACCCCAGGGACATATAAACTTCAAGCCCTGCTCCCCTTATCCTTTCGGTATTTTTGCTGCTAAGAGTTTTCCACATTTTCCCTATCAAGCGCATACTCAACCCCTACAGATTCAATATTCTCTTCTATCGGCGGAGAGGTCTTTTCTATCTTAACAGATACCTTATCTACTGCAGGAGACATTTTAAAAATTCTAATTGCTATTTTTTGAGATAACGTCTCAAGTAGATTAAACTTCTGGCTTTTATTTATTTCTTTTATAATCTTTATTGCTTCGGAATAATTCAGGGTATCTTCGAGATTGTCACTATTTATAGGACCGCCTTTATTAAAAAAAAAT
>CAYVWW010000083.1:0-5782 GCA_964455605.1 uncultured Actinomycetota bacterium
GGAATGCGGGGGTCTTGGAATAAGCAGGGAGATAGACCCGGAACTTATTATAAAATATCCGGAACTAAGCATGATGGATGGTGCGGCTCCTTTCTTTAATATAGGTTATTCAAGCTACTACACGCAGATTGTAAAAAGTCTCGCCAGGGAATACGAGTTCGATATTTATACACCGTTTAAGGATCTTGATGAGTCGATAAAAAAAATAATCCTCTACGGAACAAATGGAAAAAAGATAAGCGTAGGTTATGTCAATCATAAAGGGCAGCCGAGGCATTATTATTTAAAGTTTGAAGGCCTGGTTAACAATCTAAGGAGAAGATACCTTGAAACGGAATCAGAGTCGCTTAGAGCCAGAATTGAAAGAATGATAAGCAGCAGGTCATGCAGTGCATGTAATGGTAAAAGATTAAGGCCTGAGAGCCTTTCGGTAAAAATTAACTCTTTGTCTATAGCGGATTTTACGGAAATGACTATCGAAAATGAAATCGAGTGGCTTAAGTCATTAAAACTGGACGAGAGAGAAAAAATGATTGGCGAGAGGTTGATAAAAGAAATTATTGAAAGACTTAACTTCCTGAAGGACGTGGGGCTGGGATATCTGACGCTGGATAGAAAATCAAGTACCCTGTCAGGGGGAGAGTCGCAGAGGATAAGACTGGCTACCCAGATAGGTTCCGGGCTTGTAGGGGTGCTATATATACTTGATGAACCAAGCATAGGACTCCACCAGAGAGATAATAAGAAACTTATTAATGCTCTTAAACGGCTGAGGGATCTGGGAAACTCGATAATAGTAATAGAGCATGATGAGGAAACTATGAGAAATTCTGATTTTATTGTAGATATCGGACCTGGCGCAGGAATTCACGGTGGGGAAATAGTTTTTAGCGGAAAGCTCGAAGATATATTCGATTGCGGGAATTCGATTACAGGAGAGTATCTGAGTGGCAAGAAATTCATACCTGTTCCTGAAAAGAGAAGAAAAGGGAATGGAAATTACATAATTATAAGAGGCGCAAGGGAGCATAATTTAAAAAACATAGATGTAAGGATAGATTTAGGGAAGCTGGTAGCGGTAACAGGGGTTTCGGGGTCAGGCAAGAGCACTCTAGTAAACGAAATACTGTATCCTTCGCTGTCAAATTTGCTGTTTAATGCCAGGTATCATACCGGGGACCATGATGGAATACAGAATTACGAGAATATTGACAAGGTGATTGTTATTGACCAGTCACCAATAGGCAGAACCCCGCGCTCTAATCCTGCTACCTATACGGGAGTTTTTACCTACATTAGGGAGTTATTCTCAAAGACGCACGAATCAAGGTTAAGGGGATACAAACCGGGAAGGTTTAGTTTTAATGTCAGGGGAGGAAGGTGCGAGGCATGTAACGGAGATGGGCTTATAAAAATAGAGATGCATTTTCTTCCGGATGTATACATACCCTGTGATGTCTGCAAGGGAAAGAGGTTCAACCGTGAAACTCTAGAAATAAAATACAAGGGTAAAAATATTGACGATGTTTTGAGGATGACAGTTGAAGAAGCAATGAATTTTTTTGAAAATATCCCGGCTATAAACAGGAAGTTAAAATTAATTAACGACGTGGGTCTTGGCTATATAGAGCTGGGTCAGCCATCCAACACCCTTTCAGGAGGCGAAGCACAGAGGATTAAGCTTTCAGCTGAACTTTCAAAAAAGAGCACTGGAAATACACTTTATCTGCTTGATGAACCTACTACGGGCCTTCATTTTGATGATATTAAAAAGTTGCTTGCAATACTTAAAAGACTTGTGGATGCCGGCAATACGGTACTTGTTATCGAGCATAATATGGAAGTAATAAAGAGTGCGGATTATGTAATAGACCTTGGCCCTGAAGGAGGGGACAAGGGTGGAAGTGTTGTCGCGTGCGGGACTCCTGAAGAAGTTGCAGAAAATCAGGGTTCATACACTGGGAAATTTATAAAGTCATATATGGCGAAAAAGAAGTAAATAAGAATATATTAAGGGTATTTCAGTAATGGATGAAAAGGTTAAAAAATTATCAGGCTATATAAAAAGTGGCAAAGAGTATCTGGATATTATCCCCAGGAAGTCTGGCGTATATATTTTTAAAGATTCCGGGGGCAGTATTATTTATATTGGAAAGGCGAAAAATCTTTACAATAGGGTCAGGAGCTATTTCAAGGGAAGGGGCACCAGTTTTTTATACTCGAAACCGCCGGATTTTACGGGCAGGATTAATTCAATAGATTACATAGTTACCGACAGTGAAACAGAAGCATTAATACTGGAAAGTAATCTTATTAAAGAAAACAGGCCAAAATATAACATAGAATTAAAGGATGACAAATCTTACCCGTTTATTGCGATTACTGCCGGTGAAGAATTCCCCAGGGTTTTTTTAACCAGGAACAGAAATATTAAAGGTGCAAAGTATTTCGGACCCTATACTGATGCAGGGAACGTAAGAAGAACTGTTGATTACTTAAGAAAAATATTCAAGCTGAGGGATTGTAAAACTGTAAAGCCCGGGAAGGGTTTGAATAAACCATGCCTTAATTTTTACATAGATATATGCACGGCTCCATGCGCAGGTAAAATATCGACAGAAGATTACGGCAAAAACATCAGGCTAGTAGAATTATTACTTAAAGGGAAAGACAGAACGGTCATTGATAAATTGAATTACGAGATGAAAAAATATTCGGATAATGAAGATTTTGAGAGAGCTGCAGAATTAAGGGATAGAATAAAAAACATAAAAAAATTAAATAAGAGCCAGAAGATTTTTTATACTGGTGGGAATAAATGGGATTTTTTATCTGTTTCAAAGGAAAAAGATGAATCAGCTATAAGTTTGTTTATTTACAGGTCAGGGAAGCTCATACTTGTTAACAACTTTATCATAATTAACTCAGGTGGTCTTAAAAAGGGAGAAATTTTATCTGCTTTTGTAAGGGATTATTATAAAAATATGAATGATATGCCGGATAAAATATTTTCAGAAGCAAGAATAGAAAACGGTGATTTGATATCAGAATGGATTAGCGCAAAGGCAGGAAAAAAAGTCGAGCTTGCAGTTCCAAAGATTGGGGAAAAGAAAAAGATTATGGATATGGCTGGCAGGAATTCATCTTTATATCTTGAGAAAAAAAAGATCGAGAAAAAAACAAAAATTGAAGATTCAAAAGATGACCTTTTAAAGCTTAAGGAACTACTGGGGCTGGTAAATGTCCCTGAACTAATAGAATGTTATGACATTTCAAATTTAAGAGATTCATTTCCGGTTGGTTCAATGTCGGTTGCTGTAAATGGAAAATTAGAAAAAAAGAATTACAGGCATTTCAAAATAAGGTCGGTTGAAGGCCAGGATGATTGCAGGATGATTGAAGAAGTTGTTTCGAGGAGGTTAAAGCGTGCTGAGAGTAGCTTGAAAAAGAATGAAGGGCGGGAGAGCCTTGATATTTTTAGAATAAAACCGGATCTAATGGTCATAGATGGGGGAAAAGCCCAGTATAACACTGTAACGGGCTTTCTAAAAAGGGGAAAAATAGGCAATATCGATGTTATAAGCATAGCAAAAAGGGAGGAAACCATATTTTGCAAAAGGTATCCGGATGGCATAAAACTTGATTTAAGAGATAGATATGTAAGAATTCTAATAAGGATAAGAGACGAAGCCCATAGGTTTGCAGTAAGTTATCACAGGCAATTAAGAGACAGGCATATGTTTAATTTAATTCTGGATAACATAAAGGGAGTTGGAGAAAAGAAGAAAAAGAATATACTGGATAGCATAAATTCAATTGAAGATTTAAATAATATGACAGTGAAGGATTTAATGGGAATAAAAGGTATTGGTTACAAAGATGCAATGAGCGTATATAGGAAAATTCGAAAATAGAAATACGGAGGTTCTTATTTGTTAAAGTGGATTCTTCAATGGGTAATACTTACTTTTTCGATTACAGTGACTTCGTATCTGCTTCCTTTTATACATATAGAAGGTGATACGACCTGGGATAGAATTTTAATCGCATTTATTGCGGGGCTTCTCCTGGGATTATTTAATCAGGTAGTTAAACCAATCGTTAAAATATTATCAATACCCATAAATATTTTAACTCTCGGGCTTTTTAACATTATTATAAACGCCGGTATGCTATGGTTTGTGGATTTAATTATTAAGGGTCTTGAAGTAAGGGGCTTCTGGGGGTATGTGTTGAGCTCTCTTGTTATAAGCATATTAAGCATAATTGTTTCAAAAATAATATTTTTTAGGGAAAAAAATAGCAAGAAAGGTTAATATAACCATGAATGTAAAAAAAGATATGTCTGAAAATGATATGAATATTGTTATAATCACAGGTTTATCGGGAGCAGGTAAGACAGAGGCGCTTAAATATTTTGAGGATGCCGGGTATTACTGTATAGATAATTTGCCTGCGCCGCTTCTTCTTGAAATAATTGAATATTTCTCCGTAAAAGACAGGACTATAAACAGCGCTGCTTTTGCCATAGATTTAAGGAGCGGTTATTTCTTTGATGAAATTTATAAGACGCTTGATGAGCTTAAAAAGAGGAAGAAAAAATACAGGATTTTATTTCTTGAAGCTACAAGAAGCGCGATAATAAAAAGATACTCGCTTACGAGGAGGAAACACCCGCTTGTTAGAGATGGTAATCTTGGTCAAGGAGTTGATGAAGAAATTGAGAAAATGAGTAGATTAAGATCGATAGCAGATGTCGTAATCGATACATCTCTATTAAATTCAAGGGAAATGAGGTTAGCTATAACGGAAAGAATGATGAGCGATGTAGAAAAAAGTAAGCTGATGCAGATATCTATTAATTCTTTTGGTTATAAATACGGTGTACCGGAAAGCATGGATATCGTTATGGATGTTAGATTCATACCGAATCCTTTTTATGATGATGAGCTAAAGGACCTGAATGGTAAGGATGATAAAGTGATTAACTCGGTATTGAACAGTAATGAGACAAAGAAATTTATGAGTATTTTTGAGAGATTACTTGACTTCCTGGTTCCCAACTATATTGCTGAGGGTAAAAGCTATCTGGCCATAGGTATAGGATGCACGGGAGGAAAGCACAGGTCTGTGGTGATATCCGATAGAATTTATGAATATTTGAAGGCAAAGGGCTATTCTATAAAGATATACCACAGGGATATTGGCAAGGAATAATATTAATAATTATTAATTAATAAGGGATTTTAGATAAAGATTGGAGATTTAAAAAAATTATATTTAAATGAATTATATTATATGTTAATTTACTTTATTGATTTGATTAAATCTGTTAAAATTACACGGTTCATATTTAAGTAAAAATGCTTTATAGTATATAAAAAAATTTAACAGTCAGGTTAAATAAAAAAGAACATCTATTAAAAGGAGGAAAATAATGACTGTAAAGGTTGGGATTAATGGTTTTGGGAGAATAGGGAGGCAATTTTTAAGGGCGAAAATAAAATACGATAAGGAAAACAATGTTGATATTGTTGGAATTAATGATTTATATGACCCGAAAATCCTTGCTCATCTTCTAAAATATGACTCCGTATATGGTATTCTTGATACGGATATCAATTACGGGAGCGACTATATTGAAGTAGGGGGAGAAAAAATAAAAATTACAGCATTAAAGGACCCGGAGGAGCTTCCCTGGAAAGAAACAGGAGCAGAGGTTGTTCTGGAATCTACAGGTATATTCAGGACCAGAGAAGGAGCGGAGAAACACCTTAAGGCA
>CAYVWW010000084.1:0-4502 GCA_964455605.1 uncultured Actinomycetota bacterium
AGAGAAGTCAAACCTTCTGCAACTTTATATGCTCCACTTTCGAGAAGTGTTTTCATCCCTTCTTTACGTGCAGCATCAGTTATATCGTCGGTGCTTCTTCTTTCAAGAAGCATCTGCCTGATTGTTTTGGTTACCATAAGCAGTGAGTATATCCCGACTCTTCCCGTATAACCCGTATTATTACATCTCTTACAACCGACAGCCTTATAAATCTTTTTGCCTTTCAGTATAGGTCTTATTTCTTCCTTCATTGACTCTTCCGGTACCTTTACCTCTTTTTTGCAATTATCACACAGTACCCTTACAAGCCTCTGGGCAACTATTCCCCTGACTGCTGACGATATCATATATGATTCTACACCCATTTCAAGCAGTCTTGAAAGAGTTGACGGGGCATCATTAGTATGCAGGGTCGTCAGAACAAGATGCCCGGTAATAGCTGCTTCAACAGCTATCTTTGCAGTTTCCAGGTCTCTTATCTCACCAATTAGGATTATATCCGGGTCACTTCTTAACATTGCCCTCAACCCTCTTGCAAAGCTCATATCTATTTTAGAATTTACCTGAACCTGCATTATCTGTGGAAACCTGTATTCTACAGGGTCTTCAATAGTAAATATTTTTTTCTCAACATTGGAAATTTTATTAAGACTTGCGTACAGGGTTGTTGTTTTTCCTGAACCTGTAGGACCTGTAATAATTACAGAACCGTGCGGAACAGTAATCATCTCCATAAAAGTTTTGATTTCATCCTCTGACATACCGGATTTATTAAGGTTAAAAACAGATTCGTCCCTGCCAAGTATCCTTATTGTTATATTCTCTCCAAAAACCGTAGGCACCGATGCAAGCCTCAGGTCAATCGTCTTACTTCCATATGCAATAGAGCTCCTGCCGTCCTGCGGCAACCTGCTCTCGGTTATATCCATGCCGGCCATTATTTTATATCTTGAAATAAGCAGTCTTTGCACTGTTTTTGGAACATCTTTTATCTTCTGGAGCACACCGTCTACCCTGAACCTGATTGTACAGTTCTTTTCCTGCGGTTCAATATGTATATCACTGGCTCTCAGTGATATACCCTTAAGTATAATCTGGTTTGCAAGCTTTACCAGGGGATTTGTCTCTCCTGCATCCTCTTCCAGTTTCTTGCCTATCGTAAAATCTTCATCTTTGATTATTTCCTGTACCTCTTTAAGACTGTATTCATCAGAGGTATATAATCTTATGGTGCTCTCTATATTCTTCTTCGTGCTTATATACGGCTTTACATTGTATCCTGTAAGAAGACGTATTTCATCGATAGCATTAATATCCCTCGGGTCAATCATGGCAACATGCAGCGTGCCGTCAACCAGCTTAAATGGGAAGACTTTCCTTTTAAATGTAAAATCCTTTGAAAGAATATTCGCAACCGAAGGATCTATCTTTTCCTGTATCTTATTTAAATCAACAACCTCGAAACCCCTCTGGAAAGATACGAGCTCCATAAGAGTTTCATCAGAGATGTAGCCCTTTTTTATTAATATCTCGCCCAGCTTTTCCCCCGTATTTTTCTGGAGGGTTAGAGCTTCGTTAAGCTGATCCTGAGAAATAATATTTCTATTTAAAAGTATCTGACCTATTTTCTCTTTTTTATAATCAATATCTACCATAATTATCCTATTTAATTTTCCTTAACCTTATAATTATAATATATCCATACCAATATTCACATATTTTACAACAAAACGCATTTCTTTAATAAAGATTTAAATAAATTATATTGTTATAACTTTATTAATAGAACTTTGAATTCAGCTCCTTTTTTAGCGCTTCCGGGAAATAAACAAAAACTATATCAGCATTTATTCTAATAATTCCTTTTCTGCTAACATATCAAAATAATACTGGCTACTTAATTTTCTTTATTTAATTTCTTAAGTAATGTATATATTATTTTATTTATATTTTCTTATACATTAATAAAATACCACAAATAAAGACTTTTTTAAATAAACTGCATTATAAAAGATCCCAGCAATTAAGAAGCTTTTCTAACACCGTATCGGGTAAACGCATTAAGATTCGAATTATATATAAATCTGCGACTATGCCCTGCTATTCTCCAATGACCTGAACGAAAATTTCTCGCGATCGCGGCCTGTTATCATGGTCTATAACAACTATCTGCTGCCAAGTGCCAAGAATTATATTGCCTCCCGATAATGGCACGGTTATACCCGGCCCCATAAATGTGGCCCTGAGATGGGAGAATCCATTATCGTCCCCCCATGTCTGTGAGTGCCTTGTATGTTTGCTGCTTGAGATAAATTCCTCCAGCTGGTCACGCATATCCTCAACCAGCGCTGGCTCATATTCTATCGTTGATACCGATGCTGTAGAACCTATTACAAATACATTTACCAGACCTTCCTTTATTCCGGACTGGCCCGCGATGTCCTTTATGTCTTCGGTAATATTTTTTATATCTGAAAAACCTTTTGTAGATAAAGTTATTTTTTTACCATATACCATATCAATTCCTCCCTGATTTCAAATTATAAATTATCCAGTATTTTCTCATCCTTAATATATCTTGTTATAGAACCAAAAACTTTCCTCGCAACTATCTCGGACCCTGAATAGCTATAGTGCATATCATCTGCCAGGTATTTTTCCGTATTCCTCATAAGTGGCGTATTTACATCTATGATTCTGACACCGTAATCATATGATATTATTTTTATTATATCATTATATTTTATATATTCTTCCTTGCATGCGCATGGTTCAAAGGGCCCGATAAAATTTATAAATACATCTGCCCCATATTTTTTAGATTTTTCAACCATTCCTTCCATGTGCTCTCTGTATACTTCCAATTCAGTAACATTTACATCGTTTGTCCCGAAAGCTATTATTACTACATCCGGATTATATTTAATTAGGTCCAGGACAATTCTTTTATCACCATACTCAGCTACTTCTCCGGATTTACCGCCTTTATATACGCCGAAACTGGTAAATTTATACTTCTCTCTCAACAAAGTACCAAACCTTTCCACCCAGTCCGTTTCTATTATCAATGAATCGCCCATAACCAATATATCTATCCCGGGAGCATCCTCTAAATTAAAATTAGCAGTTGCCAGACCGTTAATTTCGTATCCCCTGTCGAAATAATTAGAAATCAAAAAGGGCAAAACGATAAAACAAATAATCATTAACAGGTATAATAAAAACCTGGCTGCCTTTAATCCTGCGCCATGTAAAGCGCTAATTGCTGATATCTTTTTTACAGCAGAAATAAATTTTATTAATATCTCGTGCACAAGCATGCCTTTCCTGTTAAAAGCCAGGTTATACCCCAACTTCCACAAGGACGTAATAACTAAAAGATAATTTATATAATATTATATAAACATACCGCCTACAACAACATCTATGCTATTATAACCAGTATAGCATTTATTAAAGACATAATTTTTTATTATAATTATGAAAATAATACAGGGCAAAACAAAAGATATCCTGCAAAAAGCGCTCGAGCTTCGTTATGAAATTTTTGTAGAAGAGCAAAACGTTTCAGTGGACATTGAAAGAGACAGCTATGATAAAATTGCGACACATGTCATATTAATCGATGATAAAACCGGCGAGTGCATCGGATGCGGCCGTCTTGTAATAAAAGATGGAATTGCAAAGATAGGAAGGGTTGCAGTTAAAAAAAGTCTCAGGAATAAAGGATACGGAAGAGAAATATGCCATGAACTTATAAAAATAGCGCGGGAATCAGGCATAAACGACATCAGGCTAAATTCACAATTAGAGGTAGTGGGCTTTTATAAAAAGCTTGGATTTAAAGAATACGGGGATATCTTTATAGAAGCCGATATGAAACACATTTCTATGAAGCTGCCTTAAACAGGATAACCTGATACAATATTTTGCTTCCCCTATCATCCTTAAAATAAAACTTTATAAAATCAACTTTTTGCTCTCTTTTAAAAAAATGTTATAAAACATTGAAAAGGTTGCACCATAATTATAAAATGAGCTTTCAATAAGCATAATTCTTCAAACCGGCAATTAAAGAATGGAGGCCACAAATGAATAAAGTTCTCTCTATGTTAATGGTTATTCTACTTCTTTCCCTTTCCATATCGTGCTCACCGCATTCAGTTACTTCTTCAAAGGAAATTATAAAAATTGGTGACACCACAGGAGACTGGGGTTTCCCTTCACCTTACGGAATGTATTCAAGGGGTCCCGGATACATAAGGATGAGCTTTATTTTTGACACTCTCGTCTGGAAAGATATAGATGGAAACATTATGCCAATGCTCGCCGAAAGCTGGTCTTATGATAAAGAAAAAATAAGCTTTACGTTTAACTTAAGGAAAGATGTCTTATGGCATGATGGTGAGAACTTTACTGCCCGGGATGTCGCCTTTACATTTGATTATATTAAAGAAAATCCCTGGGTGTGGGTAGACCCGGATATAATTAAATCGGTAGAA
>CAYVWW010000084.1:4512-5756 GCA_964455605.1 uncultured Actinomycetota bacterium
GATTATGTTGTCCGTATTGATCTAACCGAAGAATATGCCCCATTCCTCAATAACATTACGGGAACCCTCCCTATTCTACCCTCACATATCTGGAAGGATATAAAAGACCCCCTTTCTTATAATGGAAACGATGCACTTATAGGTACGGGACCTTTTAAATTAAAAGATTACAACAGCCAGGAGGGCTCATATCTTTATGAGGCGAACAAAGATTATTATCTGGGAGAAGTAAACGTTGATAATATCGCATTTATCAAAGTATCCGAGCAATCCATGCCCGCAATGATTGAATCCGGTGAAATAGATGCGGGCTCGATACCCCCCGATGTAGTATCAGACCTTGAAGAAAGTGGTTTTGAAATCAAACAGGAGCCGCCGATATGGGCTGCAAAACTGATGTTAAACCATCATAGCAATGAACTCCTCAAGGAAAAATCCTTCAGACAGGCGCTCGCTTATGCGATAAACTATGACCAGATTATAGAAATATCGCAGAGAGGTTTTGCAGTTGAAGGCAGCGCAGGCCTTATGCCTCCCGCTAACAGCAAATGGCACAATGAAGATGTCCCCGAATATGGATATGATATAAATAAAGCTAAAGAGATTTTAAAAGATATGGGAATTTCAACAGGAGAAGGCGGGTATTATTATAATGACGGGGATATAATAGAGCTTGAGCTTGCAGTAAGCGGAAGTGATTTTGAAAGGGACGCCCGTATAATAATGGAAAATCTGGAGGATCTGGGAATAAAAATAAACATGGTAAGCTATGAGGCCAAAACCCTCGACAGTAAGATAGAAAACTGGGATTTCGACATTGCCATAATCGGTCATGGTGGTCTTGGAGGAGACCCTGAATCACTTAACAGGGTAATTATAGGCGAAGGCTTTAACAGTGTCCGATATTTTGAGAACGATAGGCTTATCGAATTATTAAAAATGCAGGTAGCGGAAATGGATGAAGACGCCAGGATTCAGATGCTATACGAAATACAGGAAATATATGCGGAGGAACTTCCCTCAATAACCCTTTATTACCCCGAGTGGTACTGGGCTCACAATAAAAACGCCGATATATTTTTTACCCGGGAAGGTATTGCTATAGGTATACCACTACCTTTGAATAAAATAGCTTTTATTAATATGTAACATAAAAATCTGTAATGAAAAAGAGATGGCTTAATTACATAATAGCTTTTCTTATAATAATAACGCTGAATTTCGTCGTGCCCAGGCTGCTCTCT
>CAYVWW010000085.1:0-5704 GCA_964455605.1 uncultured Actinomycetota bacterium
TTGCGAATATCCTTATATTTTCAATCTGCTTTTCAAGTTCATCGCTGCTTAAAGCATCCAGCTCTATTCCATCAAGGACTTTATCCCCTGCAACAAGTATTCCCAGCTCTTCTCCGATTGCACGGGCTGTAATCTTATGGTCTCCTGTTACCATGATAATCTTTATATTAGCAATCTTACATTTTTCGATTGCATCATATACTTCGGCACGGGGCGGGTCTATCATTCCTACCATACCGAGATAGATAAGATTCCCCTCTGCTTCCTTTAGCTCTTTATCTTCGGGTAAGCCATCCAGGTATTTAAAAGCGAAAGCCAGGTTTCTCATTGCATTGCCTGCAAGGTCGTAATTATTTTTATTGATTTCTTCTCTCTCATCCGGGGTAAGGTTTTTTATTTCCCCGTTTTTTATTACCCCGGTACATTTTCCCAGTATTACTTCGGGGGCTCCTTTTGAAAACAATATAAATTTATGACCGTTACTGGTATTACCATCGGGAAGTTCATTAATCGTGGTCATCATCTTGCGGTCCGAGTCAAAGGGTTCTTCCAGCTTTCGGGGGTAATCTTTTTCAAGTTTATTTTTATCTATTGAAAAAATGCTTCCCATTTCAATAAGTGCGGCCTCTGTCGGGTCGCCTGTTATCTTTCTGCCCTCTCTATCTGCATAATAGGCGTCATTGCAGAGGACGGCATTTTTAATTAGCAGGTCAAGGCCGACCCGGTTTTTGGTATCAAGGGTTTTGTTTGGATCTTTAGCCCTGTTGTATTTCTCCATAAATTTATTGTAATCGTCCAGCTCCTCAAGACCAGAATATAATTTTCTCACCATCATTTTATTTTCGGTCAGGGTTCCGGTTTTATCGGTGCATATTACGGATACACTTCCAAGAGTTTCAACGGAACTCATTTTTCTTACTATGGCGTTATTTTTTGCCATTTTTTGAACGCCAATAGCAAGAGATACGGTAACTATTGCAGGGAGGCCTTCCGGTATGGAGGCAACCGCAAGTGCAACGGCAACCAGGAACATCTCTGGTGCGGGATTGCCTTTAAGAAGCCCTGATAGAAAAACGATTGCACTGACAGCCAGGCAGATTATTCCGATTCTCTTACCCACGGTCTTAAGTTCGACCTGCAAGGGAGTTAGTTCATCTTCTCCCTGAATCATGCTGGCGATCTTGCCAATTTCGGTACTGTGGCCCGTGCCGGTAACGACAGCTACGCATCTTCCCTTGACAACAGTTGTACCGCTGAAAAGGCAGTTTTCCATATCTCCGAGCGGGATATTATCTTTATTAATGGGCTCGGTATTCTTATTTACTGCCAGCGATTCACCGGTGAGTATCGATTCGTCAAGCTTGAGGTTTGTTTGCTCTACGACTCTACAATCTGCGGGGACAAGGTCTCCTGCCGTGAGCTTTATGATATCTCCAGGGACCAGGTTTCTGGAATAAATCTTTTTTTCCTGACCGCCTCTTATTACAAGTGCAGTTGGAGACGAAAGCTCTTTTAACGCCTGAAGGGCCTTTTCGGCACGGTATTCCTGGATAAATCCTAGAACTGAATTTAATATTAATATGAATAATATTACGATTGCGTCTGTGAATTCATCTATCAGACCGGAAATGAATGCGGCGGCAATGAGTATCCATATCATGAAATCATTAAATTGTGATAAGAATATCCTTAGAGGTGACTTGCCCTTTTTTTCTTTAAGCTCATTATAACCGTATTTTGTGAGCCTGCTACGAGCTTCTTCTTCGCTTATGCCTGTTTTTAAGTCGGTATTTAGTTTTTGAACGATTTCATTTACCGGCTTAGTGTGCCAGGGTATGGTTCTGGCACCGGTAGGTTCAGGCACTGAATCGCTTATTTTATTTTTATCTTCTATTCTCAATTTAGATAGTACCTGTCAAAGTAAAGAGCAATCGAAAAATTGCTGTTTCAGATTGTTATAATATTAAAGCATATATACTGGTATGAGTAAATTATAAAATATATGGGTTAGATTTACTCCCAGATGTCATGGAACATCTCCCATTCTGAAATATGGCTGCTTATGTATTTTTCCATTACGCGTAAAACCATCTCCATATTTATTTTTATTAATGTTTCTTTATCTCCTTCCCTTATTAATTTTAAGGGCTCGTCAATTACCTGGAGATGGTTGTACTTGTCTTTTCTCCATATAAAGCTGGGCACCAGCTCTGCACCGGATTTCAAAGCAATCTGGAGGGCTCCTGTGGGGAGGTAGGCTTTTTTACCAAAAAAAGTAAACGGCTTTGCAGCAAGTCCGGTGGGGTCCCAGTCAGATGGGATGGCTACTATCCCGTTCCCCTTCAGTATCCTGAAAACGTTTAGCATCCTGTTTATGTAAAGGGTATTCAGGCCTTTGGACAGTCTTCTTGAGTCAAAAAATTTATTGGTTAGCTTACTCTTTCTAGCCAGGCTGACTCCCCATATGTTATATCCTTCGACAGCAAGTCTACATGCGCCCCACTCGAAATTGCCGATATGCGCGGTAATGATAACGACGCCTTTTCCTTTCTTGAGAGCGCTGTCAAGATTGTCCAGGCCCCTTAGCTCAACCCTTTTTTTTAGTTTTTCTCCCGAAACGACAGGGTGCTTAAGAAAATCAACAATATTTTTTCCCCAGTTTATGAAAATAGCCCGGGCTAATTTTCGTGCCTTTTTACTTTTAGCATCGGCGTCAAGCACTTTGCTGACATTTTTTCTGGTGACTCTAACACTGCCCCCGAAAAAGAACCACAGCCGGGCGCCAAATTCCGCGATGAGATATGTTACAGGATAGGGAGTCGTTATTGATATAAATTCAAGGATTTTATAACCGATATATGTAAACATCCCTGCTCTCTTTCTTGTATAAATATTGTATAATGATAATAGATTTTCGTTGTAAATGAAAGTTCGTGCAAATACAAATAGTAAGGAGGTTTATTTATGCAAAATATCGAAGACAAAACCTCGGGTCTGGCAAGAATATTAGATTATAAATCAACAGGAAAACCGGTCGTAAGCATATATCTTATGGTCGACCAGTCCAGGACTTCCAGGAAGGATTATCAAACAGAACTTAATTCGATGATTGTAGCAAGTAAGGAAAAGCTGGATGGTGATGAGACTATAGACAGGAACGAAAAGAAGGAGATATATGATATATATGAAAAGGCAAGGTCATTCGTGAATGATAAATTCAGGGCAGATTCGACCAAAACGCTTGCAATCTTTTCTTCTGGCGATGGTGTGTGGGAAGAATTTAGAATACCGATAATAATGAAGTCCAGGATAATAATTGACCCAAAACCATACACAAAGAATATAAGGGCTCTTATAAATAATTCAAAGAAATATGGGGTTTTGATGGTAGACAGGGAAAAAGCCCAGATTTATTCAATATACCTGGGCGTGCTTAATGAATATCTGGGAGCGTTTATAAGCGACGTTCCCTCGAAGGTAAATTATAGGAGCCAGGCGGTCTTAAGGGAGAAAAAGCTCTCAAGCAGATTTGAGGAAAAGTTGCATCATTTTTTCAAGATGCTGAATGAAAAGATACTGGATCTTTATAAGGGTAAAAAATTTGATTACCTTATATTGTCCGGAAGGCAAGAAATTTTACCGGGTTTTAAAAATTATATGCACAGCTATCTTCAATCTGTATATATAGGGAGTATCGATGAGGAACCTGATTCAAAGGTTTCGGCTATTATAGAAAAGGCAAAAAAGGTTATTGAAGAATTTGAAGGCAAGGCCAAAAATGAACTTATCGATAAACTGATTAACGAATATAATCCTAACGGATTGAGCGTGATGGGAATTGATGCGACTATAAAATCATTATTATCAGAGCAGATAAGAATTTTAATATATGATAGCAAATTTACACACAGTGGTTATGTTTGCGAGGGCTGCGGCTATCTGACAGTAGAAAAAAAAGACAGGTGTCCTTATTGTGGGGGAGAGATATCATTTTATAATGATGTCGTTGACGAAATTGTTGAAAATGCGCTGGACCAGGGATGTGAAATAGTTGATGTAGAAGAGAACGCTAACCTGATTAGTGCCGGCAGCATAGGTGCGATTTTAAGATACAAGCGATAGGGTCCGCTATTGATAATTCAGGAGATTAAGATTTATTTTGATTTCTTTAATTCGGTAAGTTCCCTTGTAAATTGTTTTACGTTGTTAAACTGTTTGTAAACGGAAGCAAATCTTATATAAGCAACCTTATCAAGGTTCTTAAGTCTTTTTAAAACCAGGTTTCCTATCTCGCTGGAGTGTATTTCATTCGAGGGCAGGCTGGAAATTTCATTTTCAATATCGTCTACAATTTTATTCAATTGTTCGATGGTTATGTTTCTTTTAATGCATGCCCTGATAAGCCCGCTCATTATTTTATTTCTGTCAAAGGGCTCTCTCGTATTGTCTTTTTTTATAACTGCGATTGGCTGGCTTTCCACTCTTTCATAGGTAGTAAACCGCTTACCGCATTTTTCGCATAATCTTCTTCTCCTTACGCAGTCTTTCGGCTCCGTTAACCTGGAATCAATAACCCTGGTGTCAGGGTTTGAACAAAATGGACATTTCATTTTTACATTCCTTTAAAAAATGGTTTAAATATTTTTTTCATCGCTGGACTGACATCTTTTCTATTCTTAGTGTAATAGTCTTTAAGAAGGCTGAAGCTTTTAATACTGTAAAGTATAGTAATAAGTAATCCGAAGATAAGCCACCAGAAACTTCTCTCGTAAATCAATAAAAAGAATGAAAAGGAAAAAAATCCCAGCGCGGTTGAAACATAAGAGTCCTTAACTATAAAAAGGGCGACAGGTATGAAAATAAGATAGAGGAATAAAAATGATAGCGGCGACAGGTAGAGCAATCCGCCCAGGAATGTGGAAACACCCTTGCCTCCCCTGAATCCTATGTAAAGCATCCAGTTGTGACCTATGACTGCGAAAACTACTGCAAGCAGTGGTACGAAGACATGATTTGAAAATATGGATGCGATGTAAGCGCAAAGAACACCCTTGGTTATATCTATGATTATTACTGCCACGCCAAGAAGCCTGCCTGTATTTGAAATTGCGTTCATGCCACCGACATTTCCGCTGCCTTCGTTTCTTATGTCAATACCCCTGATTCTTCCAGCAATGTAGGCAGACGGGAAAGAACCGATAAGGTAAGAAATAATTAAAATAACTGCTGTGTTAATATAGAAGTTTTGAAAGATCATTCCTTTATCCTGATTCTATATAATCATAGAAAAGCTAACTTTTGCAAAAAAAGCTACTGTCAGCTTTAAATATTTAATTCGTTTGCTTCTATACCTGGATTATATCATAAAGGGAATTCATTAAAAGCGGGATAATATAATCATAGGGTAATATTAATTTTAGTCTTGTTGCCTGGCGGTAAGTAATTTCCTATTGACAATGAATACTGTAAGTTATAATATGTAGTAACTTAATAAGGGCACTGGCGAAAGTAAGTTTGCAATAGGAGATTTGGATGCAGAGAACAGGTGATTTAAAATTAATTCAGGAGCTCAACAGGTCAATAATCCTTAAAACCATACAAAATTATGGGCCCATTTCCAGGAGCGAAGTAGCAAGGAAGAATAAAATCAGCTCAACGACAGTAACAGCAGCAGTTAAGAAGCTAATAAAACAGGGTCTCGTAT